>NZ_JANLCM010000005.1 GCF_024979235.1 Herbiconiux aconitum | reverse complement strand
CTTGTTCAGCGGAGGGGTGTGATGCCTTGGGTTCCGCGGGGGAACGTGGCGAGCACTTCGGCGGGGATGTTGAGGTGCTGCGACACCAACGCCGGCGGCAGATGGCTGAGCCAGTTCGCCAACGACACCTCCTCGTAATGATCACTCCGGAACGTCTCCAAAAAGATCAGCGTCTCCTCCCCGGTGTTCTCGATGTAATGACCCAGGTTCCGTTTCACCACCCCCACGTCCCCCGGCCGGAAATCAGTGGTATTCGCATGCGGACCCGTGTTGAACACCGTCATCCGCCCCTGCCCCTTCAACCAGTACTGCCACTCATCCGCATTCGGATGCCAATGCAACTCCCGCATCGACCCCGGCTCGATCGTGACCAAACCCGCCGCGACCGTCTTCGACGCCGGAAAATTGCTGCTGTCCGCGATCCGGATGCTGCCCCCACTGTTCTCGAACACCGGCGTCGACCGCGACAACCGGAAAATCACCGCCTCCGTGCCCGGCACCACCCCCGCCGCGGCCCGATCCGCTTCCAGATCGCCCGGCACCTCACCGGGAAAGATCCACAGATCATGCAACGGAATGTCCGCGAACACCTCCTGCGCGACCCCGAAATTCTTCGCCAACACCTCCGGCGGCGTATGCGCGAACCAATCCGTCAACAACAGCGTGTTCGACTCCGACTGAGCCCCGTCATCGAACGCCAACACGAACTCCGCCCCATCCGGCCCCATCCCCTGCAAAGAATGCGGCAACCCGGGCGGGAAATACCACAAGTCCCCCTCCTGCACGTCATCCACGCTCGGCAACCCGTCCCGGCTGAGCGTCGTGATCCGGCAATTGCCCCGCGTCATCAACGCCCACTCCGCGGTCTGATGCCAATGCAACTCCCGGATACCACCCGCTTCGAGATACATGTTCACCCCGGCGATCTCCTCCGAGATCGCGAAATCCGGCTGTGTCAGTTCCCGGGCCCAACCGCCGCGCTGCACCCGCCGCGGCGAGATGTTGAACGACGACCAGAAGAACTGCTGCGTGCTGATATCCGTCGCGGGCGCATCCATCTGATTCGGGAACTGACTCTCGATCACCGGATTCTGCGCACCCCCCATCACCGTGCTCCCCGGATCATCCACCGTGTTCACCTCCCCCTCCTGCGGCAGATCCGGATCCCCGAAAACCGGC
>NZ_JANLCM010000004.1 GCF_024979235.1 Herbiconiux aconitum | reverse complement strand
GCCCGCGTCGGCCGCCGCTGTGCCCGCCCCGGCCGCCGTGCCCGCCCCGGCCGCCGCCGGGCCCGCATCCGCCGGCCGGCCCGCGCTGCAGCTCACCGGCCTCAGCAAGCGCTTCGGCGACAAGCTCGCCGTCGACGACCTGAGCCTCAGTGTGCCGGTGGGGTCGTTCTACGGCCTGGTCGGCCCGAACGGCGCCGGCAAGACCACGACGCTCTCGATGGCCACGGGGCTGCTGCGTCCGGATGCGGGGCAGTCGCTGATCGACGGCGTGGACATGTGGCAGGAGCCGGTGCGGGCGAAATCGCTCGTCGGCAACCTCTCCGACGGCGTGAAGCTCTTCGACCGGCTCACCGGCGAGCAGCTCGTCACCTATAACGGCCTGCTGTTCGGTCTCGATCGCGGGGAAGTTGCAGAACGTGTCGGCGACCTGCTGAAGCTGCTCGACCTGGAGGAGGCGGCGGGCACGCTCGTGGTCGACTACTCGGCCGGCATGACGAAGAAGATCGCCCTGGCCTGCGCTCTCGTGCACGCCCCGCGGTTGCTGGTGCTCGACGAGCCGTTCGAGTCGGTCGATCCGGTGTCGGCGGCGAACATCCGCGACATCCTCGCCGGCTATGTGCAGAACGGTGGAACCGTGATCGTGTCCAGCCACGTGATGGACCTGGTGCAACGGATGTGCGACCACGTCGCCGTCGTCGCCAACGGCCGCGTGCTGGTGGCCGGCACGGTCGACGAGGTGCGCGGCGAATCCACGCTCGAAGACCGCTTCGTCGACCTCGTCGGCGGCCGCACCCATGCAGAGGGGCCGGAATGGTTGCGACGCTCGTAAAGCTCCGGTTCCTGGTTCTCCGCAACTCGCTGAAGCGGAGCGTCTGGCAGCTGGTGGCCGTGATCATCGGGGCCCTCTACGGGCTCGGCGTCCTCGGGGTGGCCGTGGCCGGGTTGGTGGCACTCGGCTTCGCGCCGGTCGAGGTCGCGACCACGGTCGTCGTGCTCGCCGGGTCGGCGGTCATCCTCGGCTGGATCGTGGTGCCGCTCGTGGCCTTCGGCATCGAGCAGACCCTCGACCCGGCGCGGCTCATGGTGTTCCCGCTGCCGATGAGCAAGCTGCTCGTCGGCCTCACGGCGGCGGGCGTGCTCGGGGTGCCCGGCATCGTCACCTCGATCGCCGCTCTCGCCACGATCGCGACCTGGCTGCGGTCGCCCTTCGCGGCCGTCGCGGCGGCGGTCTGCGCTGTCGTCGCCGTGCTGATCTGTGTGGTCGGATCGCGCACCGTGGCGGCGCTGTCGACGAGCCTGCAGTCGCGGCGGCGGTTCCGCGAGCTCGCGGGCATCCTCATCTTCATTCCGATCATCCTGCTGGGCCCGCTGATCGTCGGCCTCTCGCGTGGAATAGCACTGTCGGTGGATGCGCTCCCCGGCATCGCGCGGGCGCTCAGCTGGTCGCCGCTCGGCGCGCCCTGGGCGGTGCCGGCCGACATCGCGATCGGCGACTTCGGGGCGGCGGGGCTGAAGTTCCTCATCGCCCTCGCGACGCTGGCGTTGCTCGTCGTGATCTGGCGGTGGAGCCTCGGGGTGGCGCTCGTCTCGCCGGCCACCTCAGGCAGCAAGCGGGTGGCGCGCGGCAAGACGGGGCTGTTCGGGGTGCTCCCGGCCACACCGGCGGGCGCGATCGCGGCGCGGGCATTGACCTACTGGCGGCGTGATCCGCGCTATGCTCGGCAGCTGATCGTGGTGCCGCTCATCCCCTTCCTGCTCTGGTTCTACTCCAACAACCTGGGGTCGTTCGCGCTGCTGAACGCCGCCGGACCGATCATCGCGTTCCTGCTCGCTCTCGGCATCTACACCGATATCTCCTACGACGGCACCGCGTTCGCCACGCACATCGCCGACGGTGTGCGCGGGCGCGACGACCGCATCGGGCGGGTCGCGGCGCTCGCCGTCATCTCGGTGCCGCTGGTGATCGCCATCACGCTGATCTCGGTGGCGGTGAGCAACTCGTGGGCGCAGCTGCCGATGCTCTTCGGGCTGTGTGCCGCGGCGCTGCTCGGCGGATTCGGGGTGGTGAGCGTGTCGTCGTCGCAGATCGTGGTGCCGGTTCCCGCGGCGGGCGACAACCCCTTCAAGTCGGCGCCCGGTGCCGGGTTCACCACGGCGCTCTCCGGGTTCGCCACCTGGGGTGTTTCGCTCTTGCTGATGATCCCCGCCTCCGTCGTGGCCGTGCTGAGCCTGGTCTTCGCCTCGGCCCTGCTGGGGTGGTTGACGTTGGTGGTGGGCGTGGTACTCGGTGCGGTGTTCTTCGTGATCGGCGTGCGGATCGGCGGCGCTCAGCTCGATCGGCGGGCGCCCGATCTGCTCGTCCGCCTGCGTGCGCAGCGTTCGGCGGCGTAACGGCGCTTCAGAGCTGGGAGATCCACTGGCGTAGTGCGGCACCGAAGCCTTCGGCTCGGGCGTCGAGCGCGCCCGTGTCGGCGAAGGCGACGATGGCGCGGTTGCGGCCGAGCCATTTCAGGAGTCCGTCCGGGTCGTCGATCACGAGCTCCGGATGCGCCGGGTCGGGTTTCGCGCCGGTGTGCAGCACCACGCGCACCGTGTTGCCGGGGCGCAGGTTCAGGGTGGCGAAGTCGATGGCGGTGCCGTCGGTCCGTGCGAGCGCGTAACTCGGGGAGTTCCACTTCACCGACTCGGTGATGCGCGCATCCGTCGCCCGGATGATGCTGCGGAGGCGCTGGATGTCGGCTTCGCGTGGGCTCACGAGCCCGGCGACGAGCGCGTCGACCCCGGGGTCGGCGGGCGCCGAGGTATCGCTCTGCTCAGTCAATCGCGTCGCTCCGTCATGTTTCGAGCCTAGAGCGCTGCTTTGCGTCTCGTCCTGCACAATCGCGAGGTTGCGCGATCCTCTCCCCAGATGTGGTCAGGATGACCACCCGATACTGCTGGCAGTATTGGCTGTACGGTATGAGCATGAAGACGACATTCGATATTCCCGAGCCCCTGGTGAAGGAGATCAAACGCATCGCCCGCGAACGCGGGGTCACGGCGCGAGCGGTCGTGCAACAGGCGCTCACGCGAGTGGTCGAGGAAGCGCGATCGGAGCAGCGCTTCC
Source organism: Herbiconiux aconitum (assembly GCF_024979235.1). Taxonomy (NCBI): domain Bacteria; kingdom Bacillati; phylum Actinomycetota; class Actinomycetes; order Micrococcales; family Microbacteriaceae; genus Herbiconiux; species Herbiconiux aconitum. The sequence goes on along the minus strand of NZ_JANLCM010000004.1, from coordinate 44,201 downwards.
GGCTGCCTGACGCGAGTGTGGCCGGGTGGGACGCCATGGCGCCTGAGGCGAGGTCGCACGTCGACCAGAACGGCGGGCTTCACGCCCTCGTGCTGAAATCGTACGAGCGGTAGGCGCGTGCGCGCTGTCGACACGAACGTGCTCGTGCACGCGTTCCTCGTCGATTCCCCGTTGCACGAGAAGGCGGCGACCGCGGTTCGCGAGCTCGCCGAGAGCCCAGCTGCCTGGGCGATTCCTTGGCCCTGCATCCACGAGTTCTACGCGGTCGTGACGAATCCGAAGATTTTTCCCGGAGCTGCGCTCTCCCAAGCGGCACGGCGGCAGATCGACATCTGGCGGTCGTCTCCATCGCTCCAGCTGTTGGGGGAGACGAGTTCGCATTGGGCGACGCTCGAACGCCTCCTCGACGTCGCCGCGGTCGTCGGGCCGCGGGTTCACGACGCCCGGATCGCCGCGATCTGCGTCGATCACGGGGTGAGCGACATCCTCACCCAAGACCGCGACTTCGCCCGCTTCGAGGGCGTGGCGGTGGTCAACCTGGAGTAGCGGGCGGCGGCCAAGACGGAGCCCGAAGCGGTCAGAGACGCGCCAGACGGGCTCGGGCGCCGAGGAACACACCGTAGAAGATGAGACCGACTCCGACCGCTACGAGCACCACGATGCCGAAGGGGAGGTCGGTGAGCGACTTCAGGGCGCCGTCGAGACCGGCGGCCTTCTCGGCGTCGTAGGTCACCGCCGCCACCACGAAAAGCACGCCGACGACAGCGAGTGCCACCCCCTGAGCGATGTAACCGACGACTCCGAGCACGGTGACCGCCCGCCCGGCGGCACCGGCGGGGGTTGTGATGAGTTTGCGGAAGGTGCGGCGGATTCCGATCGAGATGAACCCGATGCCGAACCCCACCACGGCGAGCCCGACCGCCACCAGCAGGAACACCCCGCCGGGGGTCGCGAGTGCCGTGGCGCTCGCCGACTTGCTGTTCTCGGACGAGTCGCTCGAACCGCCCAGCGCGAACACCAGCGCCGTGCTTCCGAGCACGAGGTACACCACGGCCTTGCCGGCCTCCTTGGCGCGTTTGCCCCACTTCTTCTTCGCATCCGGGTCGGTGGCGAGAATGACCTGCGCCACCTCCCACAGTCCGAGTGCGAACAGTCCGACCACCGAGATCCACAGCACCACCAGGCCGCCCGGAGTGTCGGAGAGCCCCTGCAGCGCACCACTCTGATCGGCCTCCCCGCCCTGCCCGCCGCGCAGGGCGATGCCGATGGCGATGCCGCCGATCAACACGTGGAGCAGGCCGTTCACGGCATAGCCCGAGCGGGCGAGCATCTGGAAGACACGGCTCTGGCTGACGTCACGCACGGCGCGTTTGGGGGTCGTGGTCATCTCTCCAGCGTGGCACCCCTGTGCACAAATCGGATCCATCCACAGGATGCCCGTTCAGGCGCCTCGGGCGAGCCCTGCCCCGTAGAATCGACGGGTCATGAGCGCAACTTCCCCGCATCCGTTCTCCACCGCCACCGGAGCCGACGTCCGCGTCCGGTTCTGCCCGAGCCCCACCGGCACGCCGCACGTCGGTCTCGTGCGCACCGCCCTGTTCAACTGGGCCTACGCCCGGCACACCGGGGGCAAACTGATCTTCCGCATCGAAGACACGGATGCGAGTCGCGACTCCGAAGAGAGCTACGAGCAGATCATCGACGCACTCACCTGGCTCGGCCTGAATTGGGACGAGGGGGTGAACGTCGGCGGCCCGCATGCGCCCTACCGGCAGTCGGAGCGTTACGACATCTATCGCGCCGTGATCGCGCAGTTACTGGAGTCGGGGCACGTCTACGAGAGCTTCTCGAACGCCGAGGAGATCGACGCCCGCAACGAAGCGGCGGGCCGCGCGAAGCAGCTCGGTTATGACAACTTCGACCGCGATCTCACCGACGAGCAGAAGGCGGCGTTCCGCGCCGAGGGCCGCGAACCTGCCCTGCGGCTTCGCGTGCCCGACGCCGATCTGTCGTTCGACGACCTGGTGCGGGGCGACATCACCTTCCCGGCCGGTTCGTTCACCGACTTCGTGATCGTGCGCCCGAACGGGCATCCGCTCTACACCCTCGTCAACCCGCTCGACGACGCGCTGATGGGCGTCACCCACGTGCTGCGCGGCGAAGACCTGCTCTCGTCGACCCCGCGGCAGATCGCGCTCTACCACGCGCTCATCGAGATCGGCATCACCACCTTCGTGCCGCGCTTCGGCCACCTGCCCTACGTGATGGGCGACGGCAACAAGAAGCTCTCGAAGCGCGACCCCGAGTCGAACCTGTTCCACCACCGCGACCGCGGCTTCATTCCCGAGGGCCTCGTGAACTACCTGGCGCTGCTCGGCTGGTCGCTCGCGCCCGACCGCGACGTGTTCTCGCTCGACGAGATGGTGGCCGCCTTCGATGTGGTCGACGTGCTGCCCAACCCGGCCCGCTTCGACCTGAAGAAGGCCGAATCGATCGACGGCGACCACATCCGTCTGCTCGCGGCCGACGACTTCGCGGGCCGGCTGGTGCCCTACCTCGAGGCCGCCGGCGTCGTGACGGCGCCGCTCACCGAGCTGCAGCGCGGCATCCTGGCGCAGGCCGCCCCGCTGGTGCAGACCCGAATGGCGCTGCTCGGCGAGGCGCCCGAGCTGCTCGGCTCCTTCTTCGTGACCGCGGCCGCTCTCGACTACGCTCCGGATGCGCTCGCGAGCCTTCCTGAGAACGCGGGCGTCGTGCTCGCGGCCGCGATCGGCGCCCTCGAGGAGGTGCCACTCTCGGAGTGGAACCACGACGCGATCCAGTCCGCACTGGCCGACGCCCTCATCGAGGGTCTGGGGCTGAAGCCGCGGGTGGCTTACGGACCCTTGCGGGTCGCCGTCTCGGGGCGGCGCATCTCGCCGCCGCTGTTCGAATCGATGGAGATCCTCGGCAAAGAGGAGACCGTCGCGCGCCTCGACAAGTTGGTCAACGCGCTCTGAACATATGGCCCGCCGTTCCGGTGGCGCGGAATTTATGGCCCGTTGGTTCAGCGGCGCGGAACATATGGGCCGCTGATCCGGCGGCGGGTCGTCAGCCGGCCGAACTGTCGGTGAGGGGCGGCGGGCAGGTGCCGGAGGCGTCGGCTCCGAGCTCAAAGTGCCAGGCCTCGTTCGCGTAGATCTGGCACAGGCCGAACTCCCCGCCGAAGCGGTTGAGCCAGTCCATGGCGTCGGCGGTGGCGATGTCGACCGCTTCGCCGAGCACATGCTTTGACTGGTCGGGCTCTTTGACCCAGCGGGACGCCTCTTCGGCGCTGCCGTACTCGGTGACGGCCTGGTCGAAGAGGTACTGCTGGTAGCGGGCACTCCGCCAGCCGTCGACCAGGGTGAACTCCACGTCGTCAGCGGCGGCGGCCTGGGCGGCGTTCGCGAGCGCGTCGCGGAGGTCCGGGTCGAGGTTCGTGACCGCCGGCACATCGTCGGTCAAGGCCACCCGGTCTCCGACCGGGATATACCCGTCGGCCTGCCCGAGGTCGGTGGAGGTGCTGATCGGAGCACTGTCGGTCCGGCTGTCGGGGCGCCCGGCGCCATGAGCGGCGGCGACACCTCCGATGACGGCGCAGCCGGAGAGCGCGAGGAGAACGGATGCCGCGGCGAGGGCGGTGAGGAGGGGGCGGAGGTGCACGATGGATCCTTTCTGAACACGATCCAGCCTCGCGTTCCTCGCACGACGGCGAATCGGCATCCGGTTCCGACCGTCTCGTCCGCAGGTGCCTGGATTCCCGTACCCGCGGGCGGCGGAATGTCCGGAGGTGCCGCCCCCACTCCCTCGCGAGTCGCCACAATCCGCCCCGAATGGGCTTCGGCAGGGCGGATTATGGCGAGTCGTGAAGAGGAGGGGGTCGCCGGTCAGACCAAGTCGTACTCGTAGGCGAACACGACGATCTGCACCCGGTCGCGCAGCGAGAGCTTGCGGAGAATCGACCCGACGTGCGTCTTCACGGTCGATTCGCTCGTGAACAGCGACTTGGCGACCTCGGCGTTCGAGGCGCCCCGTGCCACGGCATCGAAGACGTCGCGCTCCTTCTCGGTCAGCGTTCCGAACGCTTGCGGGGCCGGGGCGCGCTCCGGGAACCGCCCGCTCAGCAGGGCTGCGAGGTTCTGCGGGGCGAGCACGGCGTTGCCGGCGTGCACCGTGCGGATCGCGTCGATCAGCATCGCCGGAGTCGTGTCCTTCAGGATGAAGCCGCTCGCGCCATGCCGGATGGCGGTGGCCGCCCGGTCGTCGAGGTCGAACGTCGTCAGCACCAGCACGCGAACCGGATGGGGCCGCCGCTGCACGCGGTCGGGGAGGAAGATCTGGCGGGTCGCTTCGACGCCGTCGAGTTCCGGCATCCGGATGTCCATCAGCACGACATCGGGGGCGAGCGCGTCGACCAGCTCGACCGCTTCGGCGCCGTCGCTGGCCGTGCCCACGACCTCGAGCCCGGCCTGGGCGTCGATGATCACGCGCATGCCCTCGCGGAAGAGATCCTGGTCGTCGACGAGCAGCACGCGGATGGGCGTCGAATCGGGCGAGGCGCTCACGGGAGCGCCACCTCGAGCGGCCGGCCGGCGCGCACGGGCAACGAGGCGGTGACGCTGAAGACGGGGGAGCTTTCGAGGGAGTCATGCACCTCGAGGGAGCCGCCCACCGATTCGAGTCGCCGCGCCATCCCGGCGATACCGCTGCCGCTCGCGTTCGCCGCATCGCCGTCGGACTCGTCGTCGTGGGGCGAGGCGGGCTCGGCGTGGTTCGTGACGGTGAGCTGTAACCGGTCGTTCCACTGGCGGGTGACCGCGATCGCGCCGTCGCGCCGGCCGTGCTTCAAAGCGTTGGTGAGCATCTCCTGCAGCACCCGGAACGCGACGGTCGCGAGCTCCGGTGGCAGGGGCTGCGGTGAGCCGAGATCGGTGACGATGATCTCGTTGCCGCTCGCGCGCGTCGTATCGATCAGTGTGTCGAGGTCGGTGCGGTGCTCCGGATCGCCGTCGGGTGACGCGAGCACCGCTCGCACCTCCTGCAGCGAGGCCCGGGCGGTGGCGGCGATGTTCGCCATGGTGTGTTTGAGCGCCGCCGGCTCCGCGCTGTCGAGGAACTGGGCCGATTCTGCCTGAGCCAGGATGACCGTCAGCGAGTGCCCGACCACGTCGTGCACGTCGCGCGCGAGCCGGGCCTGACCCTCGCGGAGCGTCGCGATCTCGGTCATCCGCGCCCGCTCGAGTTGAGCGCTCAGCGCCTCCGCCTCCGCCTCCGACTGCGAGCGCTGCGACGCCCGGGCCGCTCCCCAGTTGCGCGCGGCGAGCCCGGCGAACCACGGCAGCGCGAGCACACCGGCGATCATCGGCAAGACAACCAGCGGCCAGGAGATACCGCTGTCGACGAGCGGAACGATGAGGTTGCGCACGACGCGAGTGCCCCAGAGCCCGTTCGCGAGAATGCCGACGTAACCGAGGGCGAAGAACGTGGCGACCGGGATGGAGAGCCCGCTGGCCCAGAGCAACGGCCGCGTGCCCCAGCGCGCGAGCCCGAAGGCCACGCCCACCACGGCGAGCTCGACCAGCATGAGGTCGGTCATGGTCGCCGCCTGCACGACGAGGAGGGCCCAGAGGATGCCGAACGACCACCATCCGGCATGGCGCACCAGCGCCACGGCCAGGGCGGTGCCGACCGCGACGAGCAGGGTCACCGACCCGCCGCCGTACCCCGAGTAGGCGTTGGCGTAGGCCTCCCAGAAGCCCAGCAGGAGGATGACGAACCCGATGGCGACATCAGGCGCCCAGGCGCGGATGATCGGCGAGTGCATCATGACATTATCCTTTGGTCGTCTGAGTATTCTTCGACCGTCGGGGCCAGCGGTCGGCGCGTGCCGAGAGCGCCCTCGATGAGGAGTTCGAGCAGCTCGGAGTAGGAGATGCCGGCCGCCTGGAACATCCGCGGCACCTGCGACTGCGCCGTGAATCCGGGTGTGGTGTTGACCTCGTTGAGCACCGGCCCGTCGGCGGTGAGAAAGAAGTCGATCCGCGCGACGCCGGAGCAGTCGAGGGCGTCGTACATCCGCTCCGCAGCCCGCTCGAGCTCCCACCGCTCCTCGTGGCTGAGCTCGGCCGGAACCCGGAACACCGCTCGCCCGCCGTACTTGGTTCCGTGGTCGAACACACCCTCGGCCTCGATCTCCAGTGGCGGCGCCACCACGATCGAGCCGTCGGCCCGGCGCAGCACGGCGACATCGATCTCGCGGCCGACGAGTCGCTCCTCGATGAGGAGGCGGTCGTCCACAGCGAGAGCGGCCTCGATCGCGGCGGGCAACTCGGCTGCCGAGGAGACGAGTGACACCCCGACGCTCGACCCCGCCGACACGGGCTTCACCACGACGGCCTCCCGGAAACGGTAGGCATGTGCGGTGGCGCGGTCGAGCAGCACGGCTGATGCGGTCGGGATGCCGACGTCGTTCGCGAGCAGTTTCGTGACCCGCTTGTCCATGCCGATCGCGCCCGCCCCGATGCCCGAACCGACATAGGGCACGCCGATCAGATCGCAGAGGGCGGCGAGGGCGCCGTCTTCTCCCAGTCGCCCGTGCACCATCGGAATAGCGACGTCGCAGCCGCGCAACACCTCGATCGCCTGCGGCAGGCCGATCTCAGCACCGGTGGCATCCTCCCATCGACCAGAACGGTCGATGGTGAGCGGCACGACGTCATGACGCGAGCGATCGAGCCCGGCGACGACCGCCGCGGCCGAGACCAACGAGACCTCGTGCTCGGAATTGCGCCCGCCACCGATCACGACGACCTGCAGCCGGCTCATGCGACCGACTCCCGGGCCGAACGGCTCGCGGGTGACGTCGGCAGCCTCGACGACGGCCGCGCCTCCATCGCGTCCGTCGCCCCCGTCGCCTCTGCCAGCTCGCCACCCGTGCCTCGGCGCGATCCGCCGACCGTGCGCCGCCGCACCCGATCGCCGACGCCCGTCACGATCTCGTGTTCGATCGTGCCGGCCCAGTCCGCCCAGTCGGCGACGGTCGGTTCGCCCGCGCCGCCGGGGCCGAAGACGGTGACCGATTCGCCGACGTCGGCACCCGAATCGCCGAGGTCGATGACGGCCTGGTCCATCGACATCCGGCCGACCACCGGATGCCGGCGACCGCGCACCTGAACCTCCGCGCGCCCGGTGGCGCTGCGCGGCAGACCGTCGGCATAACCGAGACCGATGAGCCCGAGGCGGGTGGAGCGTGGCGCCACCCAGTCGTGTCCGTAGCCGACCGGCGTGCCGACGGAGACCTTGCGCACGAGCAGGAGCGGTGCCGTGAGGGTCATCGCCGGCTCGAGCCGTGCGGTGCGGGAGAGGTCGATGCCCACGAGCCCGGCTCCCACGCGGCAGGCCGTGAAGTGGCCGCTCGGCTGCGTGAGCGTGGCCGAGGTCGCGGTGAGGTGCAGGATGTGCGGGTCGAGGCCCGAGAGACGGGCGACATCGAGGCCCCACTCGAAGAGGGCACGGCCCAGCCGGTTGGTCGGGGCGCCAGGGTCGTCGCCGTCGGCGAGATGACCCATCAGACCGACGACCCGGATGCGCCCGGCGAGCTCGGCTTCCTTCGCTTCGCGGCAGAGTTCGATCCAGCGGGTGGGTTCGGCGCCGTCACGGGCCATGCCGGTGTCGAGGTGCAGGTGCACGCGGGCGACGCCCGTCGTGGCGACGATCGAGCGCAGGTGCTCGACACTCGGTACCGCGAGGTCGACACCGGAGTCGACGGCGCTTCGGTAGTCGTCGCCCGGATGGGTGAGCCAGCAGGTGATCGGGGTGGCGATGCCCGCGCGTCGCAACGCGAGCGCCTCGTCGATCGACGCGACCCCGAGCCGGGTGGCCCCGTTCGCCAGGGCCGTGCGGGCGACCGGGACCGCACCGTGGCCGTAGCCGTCGGCTTTGACCACGGCCATGAGTTCGCCCGCCGAGCGCGCAGCGAAGAACCGGGTATTTGCGGCGACCGCATCGAGGTCGATGGTGAGCAGCGGCCCGGATGCAGCGGTCGCCGACGAGGGAAGTGACATCATTCCCCGCACGCTACGGATGCCGATGGTGCCGGCGCATCCGCCGGAGGTACAGGCAGGCGAGCCGCTGGTACCGTTCTACCGTCAGGCATGGGGCTCGGGGAGAAGAGTCGAAACGTCCAGGCGCTGGGTTCTAAAGGCCATAGCTCGGAGAGCCGCGTGCGCAATAGCCTCGACATCGGGCGTGGCACCCGTTCCCGATCGACCCGAACCCAGGAGACAGAGTGGTCACCGACATCCTTCCCGCTTTCGCCGCGGTTCGCGGAGACGTTCGGGCCGTGATCGAAATCGACGCGGAGGGCCCGCAACTCGCGGTCGACCGAAGCGCGGTCGACGGGGGCGCTGTCGCGGACCCGCTCGTCGTGCGACTCGGCATCACCGTGGGGGGAGTCGACTTGGCGGCCTCCAGCACACTGCTCCGGTCGGTCACGCAGACCGTCTCCGACAGCCTCACCGCGGTCTCGGGCAAGGCAACTGGGCCCTGGGCGTTCGAGCACGAGGAGCTGACGGCCACGTTCCGCCACGAGACGGGACTCGAGTGGCGAATCGTCGTGCGCGTCGGCGACGACGGCTTCGCCCTGCGGTACGAGGTGCCCGACCTGCAAGGCGTCTCCACGCTCGACACGGAGGCGACGTCGATCGATCTCGCCCTGTTCGACCGCGCCTGGGTGCTCGACTACCAGACCTGGTATGAGACCCCGCGCTCGGGTGTCGACGTGGCCGAGCTCGCGTCCGGCGACTACGGCTTCCCCTTCCTTCTCCGACACTCCAACGGGCAGTACCTGCTGATCACGGAGTCCGGCATCGACGGGCGCTTCAGTGGAGCGCACGCTTCCGTCGCACCGGATGCCGCCTCTCTCCGATTTCGGCAGGCCGACCCGGGCAGCGGGATCGCGCGCGGCTGGTCGACCCCCTGGCGGGTGTTCGTGGCGGGCGATCTGGCGACCGTGGTCGAGACCCGACTGGTCGACGAATTGGCGCCGCCGCAGCATCCACTCGTCGGCGATCCGTCCTGGGTGCGCCCTGGCCGGGCAGCCTGGTCGTGGTGGTCGGACTTTTATTCGAGCGCCCAGCTCGACGCGCAGAAGCACTTCGTCGACGTGTCCGCCGAGTTCGGCTGGGAGCACCTGCTGATCGACTGCGGCTGGGAGGAGACCTGGGTTCCGGAGATCGTGGCGTATGCCTCCGCGCGCGGCATCCAGGTGCATCTCTGGACGATCTGGCACGACATCGACGGCCCGGAGAAGCTGCAAAGGCTCGCGCTCTGGCGCTCGTGGGGCGTCGCTGGAATCAAGGTCGACTTCATGGAGTCGGAGTCGAAAGACCGCTATCGCTGGTATGACTCGGTGCTCGCGGAGACCGCGCGACTCGGGCTGATGGTGAACTTCCACGGCTCGGTCATCCCGCGCGGTTGGGCGCGCACTTGGCCGCAGGTGATCGGTTACGAAGCCATCCGCGGCGCCGAGTACTACGTGTTCTACAACGATCTCCCGCTGACCGCCAGGCACAACGTGATCCAGCCATTCACCCGCAATGTGGTCGGCGCCATGGACTACACGCCGGTGGCGTTCAGCGCACCGGGACGCACCACCAGCGACGGGCACGAACTGGGCATGAGCGTGGCCTTCGAATGCGGCATCACCAACTTCGCCGACGGCGTGGATGCCTACCGCGACCGACCGCTCGCCGCCCGGCTGCTCTCGGAACTGCCCCCGGTCTGGGACGAGACCCGGCTGCTCGCCGGAACCCCCGACACCGAAGCGGTGATCGCCCGCCGATCGGGTGATCGGTGGTTCCTCGGCGGCATCGCAACCGGGGAGGCCAGAACGCTCGTGATCCCGCTCGCGCGGCTGGGCGGCTCGCGCCTTCGCGCCTGGGTGGTGACCGACCTGCCCGGTGGCGAGGGTCGCGGCCTCGCGGAGACAGACGGTCTGGTCGAGAAGACCCTCGTGGTCGACGTCGCCGCGGGCGGCGGATTCGCCGCCGTGCTCGCGCCGGTCGGTGCACCGCTGTTTCGTTCGGCGCCCGCCGAGCGTGAGACGCCGCCGCGGGTCGAGCCGCGACTGGGCGTATTGGATGCCGGGAATCGCGCCGTTCTGAGCGTCGACGCCGGGGCATCCGTTCGGGTGCCTCCCGCCTGGCGGGCCGACCGCGTCGACGAGACGAGCTGGATCGTCACGGCCCCCGACTCCCTCGGGGCCGGCGCGCTCGGCGTGGTCACCGTCGAGACGCCGGGTCGCCGTGGCGCACCGGTGGTCACCCACGCCCGCCTGGTCAAGCCGCTCGGCTCGGGCCCCATCCGTCTCTCCACCCTGCCGATGCTCTCGTTCCAGAACGAGAGCGGCCCGGTCGAGCGTGACCAGAGCAACGGCGGCGGCAATCCGCGAGACGGCAACCGGATGCGCGTGGCCGGCGCGTCGTTCGACCACGGTTTCGGGGTGTCGACGCCCTCGGCCTTCCGCCTCTTCCTTGGCTCCCGCGGCGACCGCCTGACCGGTGTCCTCGGCATCGACGACGAGACGCCGGATACCGCCGCGGTGGCGATCGTGGAGGCCGACGAACGCGAGCTGCTGCGGGTGACGCTGCGCGCCGGCGCCGAAACGGTGCCCTTCGACCTCGACGTGCGAGGCACCGGCATCCTGACGCTTCGAACCGAGCGCCGGCCCGGCGACGTTCCCGTCGCCTACGAGCGGGCCGCCCTCTCCTTCGAGTCGGGTGCACCCGACGCCGCCCATGTCGACTGGGCGTCCCTCATCCTCACCACCCACCAGTCCGACGCAATCACATCACGCGACGATCACTGACGATCGCGCTCAGAAAGGGAATCCCATGCACAAGAAATGGCTCATCGCCCCGGCCCTCGTCGCCGTGGGCGCTCTGCTCGCGGCGTGCTCCAGCGGCTCGTCGGCCGACGGCGGCGGCGACGAGAAAGTCACCATCACCTACGGCGTCTGGGCCGGCACCCAGACCCCGGCGATGAAGGAGATCGCGGCGGCGTTCACCGAAGAGAACCCGAACATCACGGTGAAGGTGGAAGAGCGGCCCTGGCCGGAATACTGGTCGACCCTGCAGACGGGCGCGGCCGGCGGCACAGCTCCAGATGCGTTCTGGATGCTCGCGCAGCAGATCCAGCCCTACGCCGAGGGCAACCAGCTGCTCGACATCAGCGACGAGATCGACAAAGAAGGCGTCGACCTTGCCAAGTACCCGAAGGCAGTGCTCGACCTCTACGACCAGGGCGACGGCAAGATCTACGGCCTTCCGAAAGACGTCGACACCAACGCCGTCTGGTTCAACAAGGCCATCTTCGACAAGGCCGGTGTCGCCTACCCGAGCGCCGACTGGACCTGGGACGACTACCGCGAGACCGCGAAGAAGCTCACCGACCCTGCTGCCGGCGTCTGGGGCACGGCGGCGCCCATCGACTACCAGAGCGGCTACTACAACACCATCTTCCAGGCGGGCGGCCAGGTGATCGCCGACGACGGCAAGACCTCGCTGATCGATACCCCGGAGGCCCAAGCCGGCATCAAGTTCTGGACCGATCTGCAAGCCGACGGCTCTTCGCCGACCCTGCAGCAGCTCTCCGACACCGAGGCGGAGACCATGTTCGAACAGGGCAAGATCGGCATGTTCATGTCGGCCGCGTTCTGGGCGCCGCAGCTCTACGCCAACGAGGAGATCAAGCCGAACATCGACATCGCGCCCCTTCCCATCGGCAAGGAGCGGGCGACCGTCACGAGCGGAATCGAGAACGTCGGCTACGCCGGCACCAAGCACCCGGATGCCGTGAAGAAGTTCCTGATCTTCGCCAGCGGTGAGACGGCAGCCAACATCCAGGCCAAGGCCGGGGCGGTGCTGCCCGCCTACGAGGGCACCGAGCAGACCTGGCTCGACGCCATGCCCGACTTCCCGAACCTGAAGATCTTCGTGGAGGCCAAGGAGTACTCGGTGCCCCTCCCCGTGCAGGGCAACGCTGCGGAATGGCAGGGCATGCAGACCAAATACCTCACGGATGCCTGGAACGGCACCGCGACGGTCGAAGACGCCACGAAGCAATACGCCGACGCGATCGACAAGGTCCTGGCCGAGTAGCCGATGACCTCGACCCTCACCCGGCCAGGGCGGCAGCAAGCCCGCCGCCCTGGCCCGGCTCCTTCGCCTCCCCGCCGCCGGAAGCGGCAGCGGATCGATTGGTGGGCGATCGCCATGATCGCCCCCGCCCTCATCGGTCTCGGCGCGCTCTACCTGTGGCCCTTCATCTCGACTTTCGTCAAGAGCTTCATGGACGTTCCGGTGTTCGGTGCGGGCGAGTTCACCGGCGTCGACAACTACACGAAGCTCCTCGGCGACGAGGACTTCTGGCGGGCGCTCGGCAACTCGGCTCTCTACACCGGCCTGGTGCTGCTCGGGGTGCCGATCGCCATCGTGCTCGCCGCTCTGATCGAGCAGGCCGCCAAGGGCCGCACGATCTACCGCGTGCTCTTCTTCCTGCCGGTGGTCACCCTGCCGGTGGCCGTCGGCATGGTGTGGCGCTTCATCCTGAACGGCGACTTCGGCGTGCTGAACTACCTGCTCTCGCTGGTCGGTCTGCCTGGGGAGTACTGGGTGGCCGACGACCGCTTCACGATCTACGCCTTCGCCGTCGTGGGAATCTGGATGGGCCTCGGCATCAACCTCATCATTCTCGGCGCCGGGCTGCAGAGCATCCCGGTCGAGCTGTACGAGGCATCCGCGCTCGACGGCGCCAGTCGCGTGCGTCAGTTCTTCTCGGTCACGCTGCCGCTGCTCAGCCCCAGTGTCTTCTTCGTCACCGTGCTCACCACCATCTCGGCGCTGCAGATGTTCGACCTCGTGTTCGTGATGCTCGGCAGCATCAACAACACGGCGCTCGACGGGTCGAAGACGATCGTGTACCTCTTCTACGAGGCGGCGTTCGTGCAGTTCAAACAGGGCTACGGGGCGGCCATCGCCATCGTGCTGCTCGCCATCATCATGATCGCCACCGCGATCCAGTTCCGCCTGCAGAGGAGATGGGTGAACTATGACTAAGCGCGGGCAGTGGCGCATCCACACCCTCCTCATCATCGCGGCTGCCTTCATGGTGGTGCCGTTCGTCTGGCAGATCCTGAGCTCGTTCAAGACCTCGAACGAGGTCTCCTCGCTTCCGCCGACGCTGTTCCCGGCCACCCCGACGATCGAGGGTTTCGAGACCTTCTTCGGGTCGGTGCCGTTCTGGGCGCAGTTCGCGGTGTCGGCGGTATCGCTCATCCTGCGGGTCGTCGGTCAGGTGCTCGTGGCGTCACTCGCCGGCTACGCCTTCGCGCGGCTGCGGTTTCCGGGGCGGAACATCGTGTTCGCCCTGTTCCTCGTGATGCTCATGGTGCCGAGCCAGCTCTTCCTTCTGGGGCAGTTCGACCTGATGAAGGGGCTCGGGCTGCTGAACACTCTGCCGGCCCTGGCCATCCCGGGCATGTTCAGCGCCTTCGGCACTTTTCTCATGCGCCAGGCATTCATCACCATGCCGAAGGAGTACGAGGAGGCGGCGCGGCTCGACGGGGCGGGCACGCTGCGGGTGTTCTGGAGCGTGATGCTGCCGATGGCCAGGCCCACGGTCGCGGCTCTCGCGGTGCTCACCTCGCTCTACTCCTGGAACGATCTGCTCTGGCCCCTCATCGTGACTCCGGCTGGCGACTTCCGTCCGCTTCCCGTGGGGCTGGCCAGCATGCAGGGGCAGTTCGGCACCGACTACCCGGCATTGATGGCGGGAGCGCTCGTCTGCACGCTTCCGCTCGTGATCGTGTTCCTCGTTCTGCAGAGGCAATTCTTCGCCGGCATCGCCAGCAGCGGACTGAAAGGCTAGAAATGGGCATCGAGTCCGAAGAGAACACCATTCCCGACAACGTCGGTGTCGAGCACCTCCGCGGCGGCGGCACGAGCGTGGTCGTCGACCTCGGCGACGGGCGACTGCCCCGCATCCTGCACTGGGGGCGCGACCTGGGAGAGCTCGGTGCTGCCGAGCTCGAGCAACTGCGAACCATCACCCGCCCGACGGTGGGCGACAGCGCGGTGACCTACCCGCAACCGGTGCCGGTGCTGCCACAGCTGGCCGAAGGCTGGCTCGGCCGGCCGGGCATCACCGGCAACCGAGGTGGGCGGGCCTTCGCGCCGCTGTTCCGGGATGCGGTGCACACGGTGACGGCCGGATCGGTGCGCACCGTCGCAGCCGACCCCGAATCGCAGCTCACCCTCACGGTGCTGCTCGAGCTCGGCCCGCACGGGGTGCTCACCCTGCAGGCCGAGCTGCAGAACGACGGAGCCTCGTCGTATGCCCTCGACGGAGTCGAACTGGCGCTGCCCGTTCCGGACAAGGCCGACGAGATCCTCGATCTCACGGGGCGATGGGCGCTCGAGCGGGTTCCGCAGCGGCATCCCTTCCCGATCGGCAGCTGGGTGCGCGAGAGCCGCGGGGGCAAGCCGGGGCTCGATCACTCGACGGTGTTCGCCGCGGGGGAGACCGGATTCGGCTTCGAACGAGGCCAGGTGTGGGCCGTGCACCTCGGCTGGAGCGGCAACCAGGTGCTGGCCGCCGAGCGGATGCCGGCCGGCAGCCGCCACCTGCGGGCCGGGGAGCTCCTGCTCTCGGGTGAGTTCTCCCTCGAGGCCGGTGAGAGCTACCGGAGCCCCGTGCTCTACGGCTCGTGGGGCGAGGGCCTCAACGACCTCTCCGATCGTTTCCACCGGATGATCCGGGCTCGTCCCGACCATCCGGCCGGCCCACGCCCGGTGCTCTCCAACACCTGGGAGGCCGTGTACTTCGACCACGACCTCGACACGCTGAAGGCCTTCGCCGACCGCAGCGCAGAACTCGGGATCGAACGGTTCGTGCTCGACGACGGCTGGTTCCTGGGCCGGCGCGACGACACCACCTCACTCGGCGACTGGGAGGTCGACCCCGAGGTCTGGCCCCAGGGTCTCGACCCTCTCGCGGAGCACGTGCACGGTCTGGGCCTGCAGTTCGGGCTGTGGTTCGAACCCGAGATGGTGAACCTCGACTCCGAGCTCGCTCGCGCGCATCCGGAATGGATCTTCGACGGCGGGCACGGTGCGGGTCTGCCGTCGCGGTATCAGCACGTGCTCGACCTGTCGCATCCGGATGCCTTCGCGCAGGTGCTCGAACAGGTCTCCACCCTGGTCGATCGCCTCGGCATCGACTTCATCAAGTGGGACCACAACCGCTACCTCACCGACGCCGGCCACAGCGACTCCGGCCGAGCCGGCGTGCACGATCAGGTTCTCGCGGCGTACGCCATGATGGACGAGCTGCGGCGCCGGCATCCGGCTCTCGAGATCGAGTCGTGCGCGTCGGGCGGCGGGCGCATCGACCTCGGGGTGCTGGCGCGCACCGACCGGGTCTGGCCGTCGGACTGCAACGACCCGCACGACCGGATCGACATCCAGCGCTGGACCTCGCTCCTGCTGCCGCCGGAGTTGCAGGGTACGCACATCGGCGCGGAGGAGTCGCACACCACGCATCGGGTCGCGACCCTCGACTTCCGGGCGTCGACGGCCTTCTGGGGCAACCTCGGTGTCGAACTCGACCTCGCGGCGATCGATCCGGAGACCTTCGCCCGTGTATCGGAGTGGGTGGATGCTCACAAACGCTTCCGTCCGCTGCTGCACTCCGGGCGGGTGGTGCGCGCCGACACGGTGCCCGAGATCCGGGTCGACGGGGTGGTGGCACACGATCTTCGCGAGGCCGTGTTCTCGTTCACGATGCTCGGTCGTCCGGCAGCCTGGCCGCCGCCCCGTCTGCGGTTGCCCGGACTCGATCCGAACCGGCGCTACACCGTGCGGCAGTTGGCACCCGGCCGAGACGTTCCGGCCGGCCAGCAACCGCCGTGGCTGGCCGTCGGGGTCACCGTGTCCGGTTCGGTGCTCGACGAGCTCGGCCTGGAGGCGCCGTCGCTCGACCCCGACCGCACGGTGCTCTTCCACCTCGTCGAGGCATGATCGCCGATGCTGTCCTGGCGGGCCTCCCGCTGGTGCGGCTCACCGACGGAACAGGGCGGGTGCTCGCGGCGGTCTCGCCCCGGGCCGCCTCGCTCCGGTCGCTGACCGTTCGCGGTCTCGACATCGTGGAGCCCTTCGTCACCGAGCCCGACGCGCCCGGAATGGCGGGCGCCACCCTGGTGCCGTGGCCGAACCGGGTCGAAGACGCGATCTGGTGGCACAACGGCCACCGGCACGAGCTCGCCATGACCGAACCCGAACTCGGTCACGCCAACCACGGGTTACTGGCGGGCGACGACTTCGCGGTGCTCTCACGAGACGAGACATCGGCCACGCTGGGCGCCGAGATCCGGCAGCCCCAGGGCTACCCCTTCGACCTCGATGTCGCCGTGGGCTACGTCGTGACGGACTCAGGCATCACGGTCACGACCTCGGTCGAGAACCGCGGCACCGAGCCAGCCCCGGTGGCGCTGGGCGCGCATCCGTATCTCCGCATCGGTTCGGCGTCGATCGACGAGCTGGTGGTGAGCGTGCAGGCGACCCACGCGTATCGCTTGGACGACCGGCACATCCCGCGCGAGCGGTTCGCGGTGGCCGGAACGCCCTGGGACCTGACGGTGCCGCGTCGCATCGCCGACAGCCCGGCCCACGCCACCTTCGAGCAGGAGTCGGCCGCGGGCGTGCTCGTGCACTCGCTGCACGAGCCGAACGGAGACCGGGTGGAGCTCTGGGCCGACGACGACTACCGCTTCACCCAGCTCTACATCGCGCGCGAGCTGCCCTCCGACACCGGACCGCGACTCGCCGTGGCCATCGAGCCGATGACCGCGCCGCCGAACGCCCTGCGCACGGGTGAGGGTCTGCGCTGGCTGGCCCCCGACGAGCGCTGGTGCACGAGCTGGGGCGTGCGCCTGGCCACCTGACGCCTAGCAGTACCCTAGCTGTCGCGGCTGCGGAAACCGGACGGGCTCATGCGATGGTGTCGACGGAAGGCCCGCGAGAAGTAGAACGCGTCGTCGTACCCCACCTCCGACGCCACGTCGGCGATGGTCGCGTCGGTCGTGTCGAGCAGCTGACGGGCCCGCGCCATCCGGAGCGCCGTGTGATGCGCGTGCACCCCGCCGCCGGTCGCCCGATGGAAGAGCGCGGAGAGGTGCGACGGCGACACGCCGACCAGGCGCGCCAGGTCGGGTACCCGCACCGATCCGTCGAGCCGGTCGCTGAGGTAATTCATGGCGCGCTGCAGCGGGTCGTCGGGCTTCGGCAACAGGCGGTCGACGCTGATGTGGGCGAGCAGTTTCCAGGCCGCACCGGATGCCGACACCAACCGCGGTGGGGATTGGTCGCGCTCGAGGTTGGAGACGATCTCGTCGAGCAGCGCGACCGCTCGATCGAGGCCCCGGATCGGCACGAGGGGCCGGCCGGCCGTCACGTCCATACTCTCGACCAGCTCGGCGGCGTCGGTTCCGGCCACGTGCGCCCACCAGATCGTCCAGGGTCGCTGCTCGTCGGCGCCGTAGGAGTGCGGCACTCCGCTCGGGATGACGAGCGCTTGCTGCGCGCCGATGCGGTGCACCACGTCGCCGACCCGCGCCCAGCCGGTTCCCGACGCGCACACCACCACGATCGTGGCCTCGGCCCCCCGCGGCCGGTTCATCTGGTGCCCGATCGCGTTCGGGTAGTAGCCAACGTCGGTGACGAGCAACCGCCGGGTGACCGGGCGGGAGAGTGCCTCCGCGACGACCGGGCGGGAGACGACCACGAGTCGCTGGCCCTGGAATCCTTCTTGGATCGGCATGGCTACATTGTGGTGCCCGATCGGCGATTGATCCAGGAGGCGGGCGCAAGCCGAGCGACAAGTGCCCGGGATGTCGTCGATTCGTCCAGGCGGCGCGCCTGAACGCGCATTGCCCCCAGGCGACGTCAGGCGATGCGGATGAGCTTCTTGTTCACGAACTCCTCCAGCGCGAAGCGGCCCATCTCGCGGCCCGAGCCGGAGCGCTTGACGCCGCCGAAGGGCAGTTCGGCGGCGTCGCCGAGCACGAGGTTGATCCAGACCATACCGGCGTCGATCGCGTCGGCCACCCGGAGCGCCTGCTCCTCGTCGGTGGTGTAGACGTAGGAGCCGAGCCCGAACGGGGTGTCGTTGGCGAGGCGCACCGCCTCATCTTCGGAGGGCACCCGGTAGAGCGCGGCGACCGGCCCGAAGAACTCCTCGCGATAGGCGTCCATCGACGGCGTGACGTCGGCGAGCACGGTGGGCCCGAAGAAGTTCCCCGAGCGAGAACCTTCGGCGAGCACGGTCGCGCCCTGCGCCTTGGCCCGGTCGACCTGCTCGCCGAGACGCGCGGCCGCCGCCTGCGACGAGAGCGGACCGAGCAGGGTTCCCTCGGCGAACGGATCGGCCGGCTGCACCGCTGTGAACGCCTCGGTGAACTTCGCCGCGAAGTCGTCGTAGAGTCCGTCGAGCACGATGAAGCGCTTGGCTGCGTTGCAGGACTGGCCGTTGTTGTCGAGCCGCGCGTTCACCGCATCCTGCACCGCCGCATCCACGTCGGCGGTGGAGAGCAGGATGAAGGGGTCTGATCCGCCCATCTCCAGCACGACCTTCTTGAGGTGCTTGCCCGCGAGCTCGGCCACCGCGGCGCCGGCGCGCTCCGACCCGGTGACGGAGACACCTTGCACGCGCGGGTCGGCGATCACGGTGGCGACCTGATCGTTGCTGGCGTAGATGTTCACGTACGCGCCTGCGGGCGCGTCGACGGATGCGGCTGCCTCGGTGAAGATGTCGGCGATCGCGGCCGCGGATTCCGGGCACTGCGGAGCGTGCTTCAGCAGGATGGTGTTGCCCGCGACGATGTTGGGGCCGGCGAACCGGGCCACCTGGTAGTAGGGGAAGTTCCACGGCATGATGCCGAGCAGAACGCCGAGACCCGACCGGCGGATGAACGCCGATCCCGAGCCCTCGGCCAACTCGATCGGCTCGTCGGCGAGGTATTCGGCCCCGTGATCGACGTAGTACTGGTAGATCGCGGCCGCGAAGTCGACCTCGCCGAGGGCCTGCTCGAGCGGTTTGCCCATCTCCCGCACCACGATCTCGGCCAGCTGCTCGCGGCGCTCGGTGTGCAGCTCGGCCACCCGGGCGATCAAGGCGGCCCGCTCGGCCACCGGCACGCGCCGCGACCAGCCTTCGAACGCGTCAGAGGCGGCGCCGATCGCACCATCCAGTTCGGCGTCGGTGATCGTGGGGTATTCACGCAGAGTCTCGCCGGTGGCGGGGTTGATGACCGCGTAGTCGCTCATGTCGTGCTCCTTCGATGGTGCGGGGTTGTCGTGATGGTATCGCTCAGTGGACGATCGCGGCACAGCTCATGCCTCGCCGCGCATCCGTCGCAGCCAGAGCCGGCGGCCGTCGATGTAGGGCTCGATGTCGGTCACTCGCAGCAGAGCGACGTCTTCGAACGGAACGTCGCGCGCCACCACCGCGAGGGTGCGGCCGCCGAGCATCGTCGCCGCCCACCAGACCGGGCCGCGCACCCACACCTCGAACGGTTCGCGGCGACCGTCGACCTTGAGGTCGACGATGCGGTCGGGCAGGTGCTCGGTGGCGGACACGGGGCGATACCAGGAGGTGGTGCGCGCTCGCAGCATGCTGTCGCGATGGCGCAGCCGGTCGACGACCGCGCGGCTGTCACCGGAGCGCCAGTGCACGTGCACGTCGAAGGGGTCGGAGAAGGCGGCGGCGGCACCGGCGACGGTGGCTGCGCCCTCGAAGGCGGCCGTGCTCCCGCCTTCGGCCAGCCGTGCTTCGAGCGACGCCAACGTCGCGTCGTCGTCGGTGGCGCGGCGGCGGGCCTCGCCCTCGGGTGTGAAACCGCCCGTCGCGGCGGTGTCCTCGTCGGCGCGCGGGCTCGGTGGGATGACCGCGGGCATGGCGCGGGCGTAGGAGAGAACGCGAGTCTGACCGCCGAAGTCCCACTCGGTCACCATCGAGAATCCGGGCCAGCGAACCAGGCCGTAGGCGAAGTCGGGAGCGAAGGTGGAGCGGAGCTGCGCATCCGTTTCGTCGACATGCGTCCAGAACTCGTCGGGTGTCAGCTGGCGACCGAACTGCATGCCTCCAGCCTGCCACTCGGGAGGGCACTCTGTCGCCCACGATGCGGCCCGGAATTCCTTCATCGACCGCGCAGGGCGAGGCGCTAGGGTCGACGCATGGCGCCCTCCGACCTCTTCAACGTGCAGGGAGCCATCGAGGGTGCAGGGGCCTGGGGCCTCCTCATCGTGTGCTTGATCGTGTTCGCCGAGACGGGGTTGCTGATCGGCTTCTTCCTGCCGGGCGACACCCTGCTCTTCTTCACGGGCCTGCTCACCTTCACCGGCGCCATCCCGCTCCCGCTCCCCGTGGTCATCCTCTGCATCTTCGTGGCCGCGTTCCTCGGCGATCAACTCGGGTATCTGATCGGCCGGCGGGCCGGACCGGCGATCTTCGAACGCCGCGACTCCGGGGTATTCAGTCGCAAGAATGTCGAACGCACCCAGACGTTCTTCGACCGCTTCGGCGGGTGGGCGGTGACCATCGCCCGTTTCGTGGGGGTGGTGCGCACCTTCGCGCCCGTCGCAGCCGGGGTCGGCAAGATGAAGTACACGCACTTCGCCGGGTTCAACGCGCTCGGCGCTGCGCTCTGGACGATCGCGATCGTGGGGCTGGGGTACGCGCTCGGGTCGATCCCGTCGGTGGCATCGGTCGTCGAGCGCTACATGGAGTGGGTGCTGATCGGCATCGTCGTGCTGACCGTCGGATCGGCCCTGATCGCCTACCTGCGCCAGCGGGCCGCCGCTCGCAAACGAGGGGTGCACAAGGCCCCCGACCCGGAGTAGATTTCCTCGCACAGGATGCACCCGATCGGCCGGGGGTGATGCCATGGTGACCGTGACGCGCTCGCTCGCCTGGGTGCCCGCATCCGGAACCGGGCTCGAGGAGACCACCGTCACCATCGACGCGAGCGGATGCGTGGCCGTGGGCCACGTCACGGCCACCGACCCGCACGCCTTCGACGTCTACTACCGGGTCGAGATCGACGAACTGTGGCGCACCCGCTACGTCTGCGTCTCGGAGACGGTGACGAGCCGGTGCATCGAGATGCGCTCGGCCGGCGAGGGTCGCTGGACGAGCGACGACGGGCGTCTGCTGCGACAGCTGGATGCCGCGATCGACGTCGACATCAGTGCAACTCCGTTCAGTAACACCCTGCCCGTGCGCCGGCTCGGCATCGGCGTGGGGGAGAGCGCCGACATCGTGACGGCGTACGTCGACGTGCCCGCCATGACCGTCACCGCCGATCCGCAGCGTTACACGCGGCTGCTGTCTGATGTCTATCGCTACCAGTCGCTCGACAGCGACTTCCGGCGTGACATCGTGGTCGACGAGCAGGGCTTCGTGCTCGAGTACCCCGGCCTGTTCTCCCGCGTGCCCGCCTGACGGCGGGCCCAACCCACCCCGCACCGTCACCTGCTCCGTCGCGAGGGCTGCGGACGGGGTCAGAGCAAGCGGAGCTTCTTCACGAGGGCGTCGACGGTGGCGCGCGGGCCCACGATGCTCAGGGCGCACACCTCGAGGTCGGCGGGGGCGGTCGACGCGAGGGTCGAGAGGTACTCGTCGTAGACGCGGGTGGTCTGCGCGCTGAGTGGCATGTCGGCCAGCCAGACGTCTTCTGCCGAGATTGCCTTCGCGCGCACGTTCGCGAGGCGCTCGGCCGTGGTGCCGAGCACCGTGCATCCGGCCCAGGGGAGCCCCGGATGCGTCACCCCGCTCGCGTCGACACCATCCGGACCCGGCAATCCGCCGATCGCCACCCCCGTCGCCGAGGCGACGCAGGCCACCGCGTTCACCATGCGGCCGGGCGGCAACGCCGTGTCGACCACGATCGCCCATTTCAGTCGAGCCGATCGGGTCGATTCGCCGGTGACGATCTCCTCCGCGGCAAAGGCGGGTGGCGTCGGATGCTCGATGGTCACTCAGGCTCCTTAGTTCGAGTGCAGGAGGAAAGAATATGCACACATCCGATTCGCTTACAATTCTTCCGTACTTAATACGAATCGAGAGGGAATCCCGCGATGCTCGACGAACTAGATACGGCCATCCTGCGCGCACTGCAGACGGATGCACGGCGCACGAATCGCGACGTCGCGGCGGCTGTCGGCGTCTCGCCCACCACCGCGCTCGACCGCACCCGCAGTCTGCGGGAGCGCGGGGTGATTCGTGGGGCCACGCTCGACGTCGACCTTCCGGCGATCGGCCGGCCCGTGCAAGCGCTGATCGCGGTGCGCATCCGACCCCCGTCGCGGCGCAACATCGAGGCCTTTCGCAACTGGGTGAGCGCGTTGCCCGACACGCTGGGGGTGTTCGTGACCTCGGGGGCGGAGGATTTCCTCATCCACGTCGCCGTTCCCGACAACGACAGCCTCTACGCCTTCGTCATCGACCGCCTCACCGAGCGCGCCGAGGTGGCCGACGTGCGCACGTCGGTGGTCTACGAGCACCTGCGCAACGATCGCCTCGGCCCCGTGCCCGCTCCGCCCGAGCCGGGCCGCCGCGCCCGCTGAGCGATTCGAGGCGAGCGCTCGGGCGCTTTTGGAGTGACGGCGCGGATAGGCTAAAGTAAACCGTCGGCCCGAGCTTCGGTGCGGCCGGTGGGGTATGGTGTAATTGGCAACACGGCTGATTCTGGTTCAGTTGTTCTTGGTTCGAGTCCAGGTACCCCAGCAAGAAAAGGTCCGGTTTCCCGGGCCTTTTTTCTTTTCCCATCCGGCTCCGTAGCGGGAGGCGGAGACGCGTGAGGTGGGGCAAAATGTTCGCTTTTGTTACGTTTATGTGAACTAACTACCAATTGGCTGTGTGCGGCTGTTCCTGCCCTGTTAGGCATGCCTCATGGGGATTTTTTCAACAGTTGTCTATTCCAAAACGACCACCACTCGCCGACGAAGGCGGCCGGGCATCTGGATGGCGGGCGTTGCTCTTGCGGCCGCGGTCGTCGTTCCGGCACTCTCCCCGGCAGCGGCCTCCGCCGCGACACCGGGCGTCGACGCGATCAGCATCGTCGACGGTGAGACCGCTCCGGTGTTCGATTACGCCGACGCCATCCGCGAACGCGTATTCATCCCGGTGGCCGGTGTCGACCAGGATCTCGACGGCGTCGACGACGTGACGGCCATCGAGATCATCCGCCCGAAGGAGTCCGACAGCGGACTCAAGGTTCCGTCGATCATCGACGCGAGTCCGTATTACAGCACTGTCGGCCGCGGCAATGAGTCCGAACTGATCGCCGACACGGATGGCGACGGCATCAACGACGAGTGGCCGCTGTTCTATGACAACTACTTCGTGGAGCGCGGGTACGCCGTCATCCTGGCTGAAATGGACGGCACCGCGAACTCCACCGGCTGCCCCCTGCAGGGTGGCGCCGGTGACATCGCCAGCATGAAGGTGGTGATCGACTGGCTGCAGGGCCGCGCTGCCGGTCACGACGCTGCGGGCGATCCTGTCACGGCCGCCTGGCACAACGGCAAGGCCGGCATGATCGGCAAGTCCTACGACGGAACGCTCGCCAACGGCGTGGCGGCGACGGGTGTCGAGGGCCTCACCACGATCGTTCCGATCTCGGCCATCTCGAACTGGTACGGCTATTCCCGCACGGGCGGCATCCGCCACAACACCGACTACCCCTCGGGTCTCTCGAACTCGATCACCAACCCCGACCGACGGGATCTCTGCGCCCCCACCCGCGACGAGATGAGCCTGGTCGACGGCGACGAGACGGGTGACATCAACGCGTTCTGGGCCGAACGCGACTACCGCACCACCACCGACAAGATCACCGCATCCGTCTTCGCGGTTCACGGACTGAACGACGACAACGTGCGGATGAGTCAGCTCGGCGCCTACTGGACCGCATTGGGCGAGAACGACGTGCCGCGCAAGATCTGGCTCTCGCGCCTCGGCCACGTCGACCCGTTCGACTACGACCGCGCCGAGTGGGTCAGCACGCTGCACCACTGGTTCGACTACTGGTTGCAGGGCATCGACAACGGCATCATGACGGAGCCGATGGCCACCGTGGAATCCATGCAGCCGGGTGTGATGGAGGACTATGCGACCTGGCCGGTACCGGGATCGGAAGACGTGGGCATCCATCTCGCGGCCACCCCGGCCGGTGCTGCCGGAACCCTGCAGCTCGCCACGCCCACCGGACCGGATGAGCTCACGTTCACCGGCCCGGCGAACGCTCCGCGCGAGAACGATCTGATCGCCGAGCCGGAGGGCTCTCAGGATGCCCGGCTGACGTTCCTCTCGCAGCCTCTCACCAGCGAGCTCCGCATCTCGGGCACGGCGTCTGTCGAGCTGACCGCTGCGCTCAGCACCGATCAGTCGAACCTCGCGACCATGCTGGTGGACTACGGGACGGCGACCGTGATTCCCCGCAGCCCTGGAGACGGTGTGGCCGATCTGGACACCAGCTCCTGCTGGGGCGGTGAGAGCGCGAGCGACGACGCCTGTTACGGCGAGGTCGAGCGGCGCTCGGCGGATGTCGAGCAGTTCCGGGTGACCCGAGGCGTTCTCGACTCCTCCAACCGTGAATCGCTCATCGACGGCCAGGCCACTCCTGTGGTTCCCGGCCAGGACTACGCGTTCAGCTGGCCGCTCGAGCCTTACGACCACGTGTTCCCGGTCGGCCACCGCATCGGTGTCGTCGTGACGACGAACCTGTCGGGCTTCGTCGCCGGCACTCCGAACGCCACGGTGAACCTCGACACGGCGGTCAGCACGATCGTGCTGCCGATCGTCGGAGGCGCGCAGGCAGCGGTCGCATCAGGGGCACTCGGTGTTCCGGATGCGTCGACCGTGAGCTTCGATCTCGGTGGCCACGGCGGCGCGATCGAGCCCCAGACGATTCCCTACGGACAGACGGCGACCGCCCCGGTCGACCCCACGGCTGAGGGTTACGTCTTCCAGGGCTGGTTCGCCGACGCCGAGCACGCCGTGCCGTTCGACTTCGCCGCTCCGGTGATGTCGGACACCGCGGTCTACGCCTCGTGGATGACGGTCGCCGACGCGATTCGCAGCCTGGAACTCGAGGTCAGCACCACGAGCGTCCAGCAGGGCGGCTCGGTCGTCGTCACCGCGACCGGATTCGACGCCGACGGCGGAGCACTCGGTGACGTGACCGAGGCGGTCACGTTCACGAGCTCGGTTGCCACCGATGTGATCGACGGCAACACGATCACCTTCCCGCACGCAAGCCCGCACGTCATCACGGCCACGGTGCGTGATGTCACGGCGAGTGTCACCGTGGAAGTCATCCCGGCGCCCGTCGCGCCGCCGACCACCGATCCGGGGCCGGGAAGCGGCAGCGGCAGCGGAAACGGAACCGGCACGGGGAGTGGCGCGGCCACCTCGAACACCGGCGGTCTGGCGGCGACCGGCGCTCAGCTGATCATTCCGCTCAGCGTGGTGCTCGCTCTGCTCGTCGTCGGCGCCGGCGCGCTCCTCGCCGCCCGCCGTCGCCGTCGGTCGACCACGGCGGACGATTCGGGAGACAGCGCCCTCTAGAAGAAGGTTCGGCCCGGTGGCCGGATGACTGCGTCGACCTGGCGCAGGCATCCGGCCATCACACTGCTCACGCCGCGCGCGCCGCCTCATCCTCGAGCAGGCGCGGGCGGGACGCCAGGATGCCGGCAACCAGGAGGATCGCGAGGCTCACGAAGAGGAACACGAACGAGCCGCTCCAGCCGGACTGCGCATCGTGCAACAGGCCGATGAGCAGGGGGCCGACGCAGGCGATGGCGTAACCGATGCCCTGCATGCGACCGGAGAGTAACGACGAACCGGCCGTGCTACGTGTGCGGGCGTTCACGAGAGTGAGACACATCGGGAAGGTGCTGACGCCGAGTCCGAGCGCGGCCACCCAGAACACGGCACCCTCGAGCGGCGCGACCAGCAAGCCCGTGTAGCCCACGGCGAGAAGCGTCACGCACACCACGACGATCGCCGCCGGATTGCGCAGGTGCAGCGTCAAGGGCGGCACGAGGAATGCCGCGCCCAGGCCGAACACCGAGAAGAAGGCGAGGAGGGTGCCGCCGAGCGCGGGCTCCGCACCGGCCTCGACGAGGATGGTCGGCAGCCACGTGATGATGACGTAGGTGTTGAGCGCGGTCATCGCGAACAGCAGCACCATCGACCACAACAGAGTGGTGCGCCACGCGCCCGGCACGCCGCCGAGCGGTGCCGGGGGAGTGGATGCGGGTGCGGTGCCGACGGTTCCCGTGCCCGAGTTGGACTCCGATCCGGCGCCGCGCGCCTGTGCCCGCGACCGCCCCGACGTGGCGACTCCGATCCACAGCACCGCCGCCGCCGCCGTCAGGATCGCCCACATCCCGATCGCGAACCGCCATCCGGCCGAGAGCGCGATCGGCACCGCGATCAGCGGAGCGACGAACTGCCCGAACTGCAGCAGCGCGAGGTAGAGCGAGCTCACGGTCTTCAGCCGCGAGGCGAAGTAGCGCTTCACGATCGGCACGATGAGCACGTTCGACGCGCCCACCCCGGCGAACGCCACGATCGTCGACGCGACCAACACGACCGGATCAGGGCTGAGCGCGCGCAGCCCGATGCCGAGCGTGGTCACGACGGTCGCGGCCGCCAGCGTCGTCTCGAGGCCGAACCGGCGCGAGGCGGCCGAAGCCACGAAACCGAAGATCGCGAACGAGGCCGTGACGATGGTGCCGAACGCGCCGTAGAGTGCCGTTCCGAATCCCAGATCACCGCCGATCTGCTCGAGTAACGGACTGAAGCCCGTCACGGCCGTGCGCAGGTTGACGGCGGTGAGGATGAGCGCCGTCAGCACCAACAGTGTCGTGCGTCGTGGGGTGAACACCGAGGCAGAAGCCGGCGCCGGAGCGGGGGTCGAGGTCATGGCGATCCAAAAGGTAGGATGATGGGATGAATCCCGAGGTTAGCGTCTCGCCGCCCGCTGCGCCATTCATCCGCCCGGGTGTGACGGACTACCTCACCGAGCTGTTCCACGAGGAGATCCGCTCCGGGCGCTGGGCCGTGGGCTCGAAGATCCCGGTCGAGAACGAACTCGTGAGCTGGACGGGTGCGGGTCGCAACTCCGTGCGCGAAGCCGTGCAGTCGCTCGTGCAGGCCGGCCTCGTGCGCCGCGAGCAGGGTCGAGGCACCTTCGTCATCGCGCGCTCCCAGCTCACGCAGACCCTGCAGCGCCGGCTGTCGGCATCCGGTCGTCGCGACGGCCTCGAACTGCGCTTCGCGATCGACGGCGCCACGGCCGAACTGGCCGCCGAACGTCGCACCGACGGAGACGTGCGAGAACTCCGCGAGCTGCTCGACGCGCGCGCCCGATCGTGGCAGCAACCCGACATCGATCAGCGGATGGCCGCCGACACCGCCCTGCACCGCGCGGTCGCCGCCGCCACTCACAACGACCTGTTCGTCGAACTCTACGACGGGCTGCTCGAGCTCTTCCGTTCCGTGCTCCGTGCCGATGTCGAAGGCGAGGTCGATCATCACGCCGGCCAGCACGAACGTCTGGTGCAGGCGATCGCCGATCAGGATGCGCGGGCGGCCCGCGCCGAGATCGGCGACTTGCTCACACCACTCATCGAAGACGGAACCCGCACCGACTCCGCATGACCGCGGTTGCCTTCGCGGGGGCCGGTGCGATAGACCCGAAGCGACGCTCTGCGACGAGGAGGCCGCCCCCATGGTCGTGAGGGGATACCGCAAGACCGACCGCGGGTTCTTCGAGCGCGATGTGCTCGAGGTGGCACCCGACCTCCTGGGGTGCGTGCTGAAGAAGAGCGACGACGACGGCGCGGTGGCCATTCGCATCACCGAGGTCGAGGCGTACGCCGGCGAACGAGACCCGGGAGCCCACTCCTTCCGGGGTCGGACCGCCCGCAACGCCACGATGTTCGGGCCGGCGGGCCACATCTACTGTTATTTCACCTACGGCCTGCACCATGCGATCAACCTGGTCACGACCGGAGCCGACCGGCCGTACGGATGCCTCGTTCGAGCGGGTCTCGTGATCGAAGGGCAGCACCTCGCCCGCGCCAGACGAGCGGCGCGCCGACGGTCTCCGGTCAGCGACCGCGAGCTCGCCCGGGGGCCGGGGAACGTCGCGCAGGTGTTCGACGTGACCCTCGCCGACAACGGCGATGACCTGTTCGGCGGCGCATGGGAGTTCCTCGTCGCCGATGCGCCGCGGGACTTCCAGCCGGCCGTCGGCCCACGGGTCGGGGTGAGCGGGCGCGGGGGAGATGCGGGGGAGTTCCCGTGGCGGTTCTGGATACCCGGCGATCCGACGGTCAGCGCGTACCGTCCTGGTAAACCGGTGTGAGTGTGCTCGCCCGGGCGTGAACCGGACGACGGTCGTCCGGATGATGCTATCGTCTGTATCCGGACGAAGTACGTCCGTTTTCCGGACCGCGAGTCCGGCGGAGAGGACCACCCCCGATGACTGATTCCAACGACATTCTGCGCCGTTTGGATGCCCTGGAAGCAACCGAAGACATCAAGAAGCTGAAGGCCCGTTACTTCCGTTTCGTCGACGAGAAGAAGCACGACGAGCTGGGCGGGCTCTTCACGCCCGATGCCCGCATCGTGACCGATGGCGTCGCCTGGCCGTCGCGGGAGGCGTTTGTGGAGGTCATCCGCGACCTCATCGGCGCCGCCCCGACCGTGCATCACGGTCACATGCCGGAGATCGACATCCTCGGCGCCGACACGGCGTCCGGCATCTGGGCCATGGAGGATCTGCTCACCTTCCCCGACGCTCCGGATGCGCCGGAGGGACACCGCGGTTACGGCCAGTACCGCGAGACATACCGCAAGGTCGACGGGCACTGGCTCATCGACTCCCTCGAACTGACCCGGTTCCGCATGGATCCGCTGCCGAACTGGAGCCCCGATGCCTGAGCCCGACCTCGAAACCGAACCCGTCGGGCGTGTCGACGCCCAGCGCAACCGGCAGCGGCTGTTCCACGCGGCGAGGGACGCCATCGCCATCAACGGCCTCGATGTGTCCTCGCTCGACATCGCCACAGCGGCGGGTGTGGGCGTCGGAACGCTCTACCGGCGATTCGGCACGAAGGAGGCGCTGCTCGACGCCGTGGTGCTCGGTCTCTACGACGACCTGTGCGAGAAGGCGGAGGATTTTCTCGAGAGCGACGATCCCTGGGAGGGGCTTTCGGAGTTCATGATGGAGCTGGCCGGCGCGCATCGCGACAGCCGGGGTCTCGCCCAGGTGACCGCCGCGTGCGACAGCAACAGTCCTCCGTCGCCGGAGGTCACCCAGCGCACGATGGCCCTGCAGAACGCCGTCACCCGATTGACGGAACGCGCCCACGCGGCGGGAGCGCTTCGCTCCGACGTCACGTGGCAGGACATCATCATCTCCTCGCGCGCCTCCCTCGACATCGAGCACTGTCTCGGCGTCGATGCCGGGCCCGACGGATGGCGCCGCGTGATCACGATCCTGCTCGACGGGATGCGCGCGCCCGGAACATCACAGCTCCACGGCCCGGGGCCGCAGTCCCGCGCCGCATACGAAACCATCAGTGAGGAAGCACCATGAAAGCCGTCGGCTTGACCGAATTCGGAGCGCCCGATGTGCTCCGCATCGTAGAACTGCCCGAACCCCACGCGGGCGCCGGAGAGATCCGCATCCGCGTGAGAGCAGCCGGAGTGAATCCCGCCGATCTGCTCCTGCGATCCGGGCCCCAGGCGGCCATGCTCAGCGGGCAACCGAAACCATACGTGCCAGGGCAGGATGTAGCGGGCACGGTCGATGAGATCGGACCC
This sequence comes from Herbiconiux aconitum, assembly GCF_024979235.1. Classification (NCBI taxonomy): domain Bacteria; kingdom Bacillati; phylum Actinomycetota; class Actinomycetes; order Micrococcales; family Microbacteriaceae; genus Herbiconiux; species Herbiconiux aconitum. The sequence goes on along the minus strand of NZ_JANLCM010000004.1, from coordinate 14,225 downwards.
GGCACCCGCACCAGCCTGGCGATCGGCGACGACGTGATGTCGATGCTCATCCCGATCGGCCCAGGTATGACCGGTGGATACGCCGAATACGTCGTCGTTCCCGCATCGTGGGCCGTCACGTCACCGCGCGGGATGAGCTCGGTCGAAGCGGCGACCATTCCGATGAACGGGCTCACCGCGTTGCTCGCGCTCGACACGCTCGATCTGCCGCGTGGGTCGACCCTGGCCGTCGTCGGCGCCGCGGGCGGCCTCGGCGGCTACATCACCGGCCTGGCTGCCGCCAAGGGGCTGTCGGTGGTGGCGGATGCGGCACCGGCCGACGCCGACCTCGTTCGCCGTCTCGGTGCCTCCGAGGTGGTGGAACGGGGCCCTGGCATCGCCGCTCGCATCCGGCAGATCCACCCGCTCGGTGTGGACGCCGCCGCGGACACCGCGATGTACGGCCCCTCCCTCTTCGACGCGGTTCGCGACGGGGGACAGTTCGCCCGATTCCGGTCGACTGATGAGCCCGGCAGTTACGCGACTATCCCGGGTCGCGGCATCCGGCTGCAGACGCCCTTCGTTCCCGACTACGCCGGCCGAATGGACAAGCTCGACGAAGTGCGGGTGCTCGCCGAGGCAGGCGCACTCGTGCCGCGCGTCGCCGAGACCTACCCGGCCGAAGACGCGGCGCGTGCGCACGAACGACTCGAGCGCGGCGGCGTGCGAGGGCGGCTGGTGCTCACGTTCTCCTAAGGTGGAGCACGCCGGCGTCGGTTCTGGCTTCGGATGAACGTCAAATGACTCATTCGAGGCCTCGGTCAAGCGGACAGAGTGGGCTCACCACGACCGCTACCGACAAAGGAACGACAATGCCTTACTTCACGACTTCGGATGGAACAGAGCTCTACTACTCCGATCAGGGGGCCGGGCAACCGGTGCTCTTCTCGCACGGGTGGCCGCTGAGTTCCGACGCCTGGCAGGTGGAGCTCAAGCTCTTCGCCGACGCCGGCTACCGCACCATCGCGCATGACCGGCGCGGTCACGGGCGCTCTTCGCGCACCTACACCGGAAACGACATGAGCACCTATGCCAGCGATCTGGCGGAGCTCGTCGACCACCTCGACCTCACCGACCTCGTCGTCGTCGGTCACTCGACCGGCGGCGGCGAAGTGGTGCGCTACGCGGCCCAGCACGGGCAGGGGCGCGTGGTCAAGGTCGCCACCGCAGGCGCGGTGCCACCCATCATGCTGAAGTCCGGTTCAAACCCGGAGGGCACGCCGATCGAGGCGCTCGACGCCATCCGGGCCGGTGTGCTGAAAGACGCCTCGCAGTTCTGGAAAGACCTCGCCGAGCCGTTCTACGGCGCGAACCGCGCAGGTTCGGCCGTCTCTCAGGGCGCGAAGGACGACTTCTGGCGGCAGGGCATGCTCGTCGGTCTGGCCGCGGCCTACGACTGCGTGAAGGCGTTCTCCGAAACCGACCAGACCGACGACCTGATGGCGATCGACGTGCCGATCTTCATCGCCCAGGGCGGCGACGATCAGATCGTTCCGATCGCTGCGGCCGCCGAGAAGAGCATCAAGCTGGTCAAGGACGGCACGCTCAAGGTCTATCCGGGCGCGCCGCACGGCATCTACGGTGCCTACCAGAACGAGCTCGACCAGGACATCCTCGCCTTCATCAAGGGCTGACCGGCTCGCCGACGGGTCATCGCGATGACTGACACGCACACGACGCCGGGTGTGGGAACGAGTGTCTCGCCATCGCGGTGGCTCGCCATCGGAGCGGTGGTGCTCTCCTTTGCTGCCGGCGCCACCGACGCCTTTGCGTTCCTCCTGCTCGGTGGCGTCTTCACGGCGAACATGACCGGCAACCTGGTGCTCGCCGGGCTCACCGAGCGGGCGAACTATTCGGCCATGGTCGTGGGCGTCGCCGTCGCGATCGCCGCCTTCGTCGTGGGCCTCTTCGTATCGTTCGGCATAGCACGGGCGGGCGCGCGCATCCGTCGCCTCATCATCGTGCTGGCCTCGGGGACCGTGGCCCAGGCCGCGGTGCTGGCCGGCTGGCTCCTCGTTCCGGCACCCGGCCAGATGAGCTCGCAATGGCCCCTCATCGCCCTGTCGGCGTTCGCCATGGCCGCGCAGACCGCGGTCTCGCGCCGTGCTGAGGCACGCTCGGGGGTCAGCACCACCTACGTCACCGGAACACTCACGAGCCTCGTCGCCGATTTCAGCGATCACAGAGCTCAGGCCTGGGTCACTCGGGTGACCGTGATCCTCGCGCTGGTTCTGGGGGCACTGTGCGGCTCGTTAGCCATCGGCGTCTCGCCCACCCTGGGCGCCGCGCTCCCGATCATCCCCGCGCTGGTCGGGATGATCGCGCTGGGGATCGGCGCGAGGGCCACGACCTCGCCACGATGACGATCCCCAGCCCGCAGGCGGCGATGATGACCCAGACGATCCAGGCACGGGCGTCGAAGGCCGCGACCATCGAGTCGCCCGGGCTGGCCGCGATGATGGTGCCGGTGATCGCGACCCCGAGTGCCGAGCCGACCTGCTTGGAGGTCGAGATCAAACTGGCAGCCACCCCGGCTTGATCGTCGGGGAGTTCGGAGACGGCGGTGTCGTTGACCGGTGCATTGAGCATTCCGTATCCGACTCCGAAGATCGCGTAGGGGAGTGTCAACCAGAGCACCGGTTCGGTCGGCGTGACCGCGATCAGGATCAGTGACGCCGACGCCATGCAGGCGCCGGCGATGAGGAAGGGGCGACGCGCTCCGACCGCAGACAGGAGCCGTCCCGACAAGGGCGCCGCAATCACGGTCGCCGCAGCCAAGGGAAGCGTCAGCACCCCGGCGAGAGACGCTGAAAGGTCGCGCACGCTCTGGAGGTAGAGCGTGTTCACGAAGAGGAGGCCGTTGAACGCGAGAAAGCCGAGGATGGCGATGACGAAGGCTCCGGCGAACGATCGCTGCGTGAAGAGCGAAAGTGGAACGAGTGGCTCGGGATGACGGCTCTCGTAGCGGAGAAGCGCGGTGAACGAGACCGCGGCAACGAGGCCGCCGCCGATGATCCATGGCGACAGTACGGCGAAGCGTGGTGCTTCGATGATGGCGAAGATCAGCGAGATGAGGAACACGACGACGAGGAGTTGACCGATCGGATCGAGGGCGCGCGGATGCGAGGCCCTCGATTCCCGGATGACGAGCAGGGTCAGCACGATGGCCGCCGCGCCGGTGGGGACGTTGATCCAGAAGATCGACCGCCACCCCACCGAGTCGATCAGCACACCGCCGATCAGCGGTCCCGCTGCGATTCCGACGCCGCTCACGGCGGCCCAGATGCCGATGGCCCTGGCGCGCTCGCGTGGCAGCACGAAGATGTTCGTGACGATGGCGAGGGCCACGGGAGTCATGGCCGATCCGCCCACGGCCTGGAACATGCGGAAGACGATGAGCCAGGTGTCGGTCGGGGCCAGGCTGCAGAGGAGGGATCCCGTGGTGAAGATCGTGAGTCCCACGGCGAACACCCGTTTGCGGCCGAAGCGGTCGGCGAGGGATCCCGACAACAGGAGCAGGGCGGCGAGCACCAGCAGGTAGGCGTCAACGGTCCACTGCAGGGTCGAGACGGTCGAGTTCAATTCGCGTGCGATCGACGGCAGCGCGACGTTGACGATGGTGCCGTCGAGCGAGACCAGGAACAAGCTGCTGCAGCAGATCGCGAGCACCGCGTACTTTCGGCGGATCGACGACATGGGTCACCTCTCCTGCAGAGGCTCGTCGGTGCGAGCGGCTTCTGGGCGGCGGGTGAGGAATGCGCCGACCGCGACCGCGAGAGCACAGGCGAACGCTCCAACCACCAGGGCAAGACGCGGGTCGATGCCGCCGACCCAGCCGATGACCGTGGCTCCGATCGGAGTCGTTCCGAGGAACGCCGTCGACCACAGCGCCGTGACGCGACCACGGTAGGACGGTGACGAGGCGAGCTGGATCGTGCTGTTCCCGGTGGTGAGGAACGTGATGCTCGCCATCCCGACGACCACCAGCAGGGCGATCGCGATCCACAACGTCGAGGCGAACGCGGTGGCCAGGAGCGAGACCGCGTAGAGGGAGGCTGAGCTCAGTATCCGACGTCGACCGGTGCGGGGCCGGAGGGCGCAATACAGGCCCCCGATGACGGAGCCCGAGCCGAAGGCGACGATCAGCCAGGGAGCAGTGAACCCCGGCCCGAAATCAGCTCGAGCGAAGAGGGGGAGACTGACTTCGAATTCATAGGTGAAGGTGCCGATGAGCGCCATCATCGCCAGAGGCGCCAACACCAAGGGAAGCCCTCGCGCATACCGGAATCCGGCGATGAGCTGCCCCTTCTCCGGGGCGACGCGGTGCGAGGGCTGCAGGTCGCGAGTGCGCAGACTGAGCAGTGCCGCCAGCACGAAGGCGAAGCTGACCGCGTTCACGAAGAAGCACGACGCGATTCCGATGCTCGACACGAGCGCGGCGGCCACGATGGGGCCTACCGCCCGGCCGACGTTGACGAAGGTGGAGTTCAGCGTCACCGCATCGTGGATGAGGTCCTGACCGACCATCTCCGGGATGAACGCCTGCCGGGCCGGATTGTCGAGGGCGGTGAAGCATCCGAAACTGAACGCGATCACGAAGAGCATCCAGATCTCGATCAGATCGGTCGCGACCAGCGTTCCTGTGACGAGCGACAGACCGGCCAGTGACGACGCGGTCACGATGAGCAGTCGTCGTTTGTCCGATCGGTCGACGATAAGGCCGGCATAAGGGCTGAACAGCAGCACGGGAAGGTAGCGCGCAGCAGTGACGAGGCCGAGCGCAAGGCCCGATCCGGTGAGCTGCAGCACGAGAAGGGCCTGCGCCACGGTCTCGGTCCAGGAACCGATGAGGCTGAGCGATTGACCGGCGACGAAGCGCCGGAAGTTGACCACGGCGAACGCCGCGAAGGGGCTCGGGCGTTGCTCCTTCATCCCGCCTCCGTTCTGCACGTTCATCCTCGTCGGGCGCTGCCGACCCCGGCTTCGGTCGGATGACTCAAAATGAGAAACCCGATGGCACAAGGGGCGACGCGGGAACTAGCCTGAGGAGGTGCTTGATCGGCAGTTCGAGCGGACCCGGCTCGACGACCTCCTTCACCGCGTGCGCGAGGGTCAGAGTTCGACACTGCTCCTCGCCGGTGGACCCGGTGTCGGCAAGACCGAGTTGCTCCGGTATCTCACCGCGCAGGCCGGTGCTCTGCAGATCCTTCAGGTCACCGGCATCCAGTCTGAGGTGGAACTCGCCTACTCGGCCCTGCATCAGCTCTGCCGACCCCTCATGAGATCGATGCCGGCGTTGCCCGACCCGCAACGCGAGGCCCTCGAGACGACCTTCGGCATCCGTGCAGGCGCGACTCCGGACAGGCTCCTGGTCGGACTCGCCACCCTGAGTCTGCTGGCCGAGGCAGCGGCATCCGGACCACTCGTCTGCGTGATCGACGACGCACAGTGGTTGGACGCGAACTCGGCCCAGGTGCTCGGCTTCGTGGCCAGGCGGCTGGAGGCGGAGGGCGTGGGCATGGTCTTCGCGGTCCGCACCGACAGCGAGCTCCGCGGGTTCGACGGCGTACCACGGATCGACGTCGGAGGTCTGCCGATGACGGAGGCCCGCCGGCTTCTCTCGTCGCTGGCCATGGTTCCGATCGATCCCCGCGCGCTGGAGCGGATCCTCGACGAGGCCGAGGGCAATCCACTCGTTCTCATCGAGACGGCTCGCGCCTTCAGCCCCGCCGAGATCGCGACGGGAATCATCCTCTCCTCCAGGCCCGCGCGTCCCAGCGAGCTCGAAGCGCATTTTTCGCGACGCTTGCACGCCCTCCCGAGCGACACGCAACAGTTCCTTCTTCTCTCCGCCGCCGAGCCTTTCGCCGACGCCCAGACGATCACGGCCGCGGCATCCGGCCTCGGGCTGTCGCCGGCCGTCATCGCCCCGGCTGTCGCGGCGGAGTTGTGCGAGGTGGGCAGCACGGTGCGCTTCCGACACCCGCTCATCCGTTCGGCGGTCTATCGGAATGCCTCAGAGGATGCGCTGAGGACGGCTCACGCCGCACTCGCCGCCGTCGATGCGGGGGGCGCGGACACCGTGTCGAGCGCGTGGCACCGGGCGCTCTCGGTCGACGGTCCCGACGAGGACGCCGCCCGCGGCCTCGCAGCGGCCGCCGATCGGCTGCTGCTGCGCGGCGGACCCGGGGCTTCCGCCGAGCTGCTGCGGCAAGCCCTGAAGATCACCGCCGACGAGGAGTGCACTCAGGAATGGCTTGTGCGCATCGTTCAGCGAGAGATGCTGGCCGGACACTTCGACAACGCTTCGCGCGACGCCACCGCGCTGGGACTTCGCGAGTTGAGCCCGCGCGTGCGCGCGGAGGCGAAACTCGCCGAAGCGAGGATCGAGTTCGCGCGCTCCCGTGGCGGGATCGCCGTTCCACTGCTGCTCGATGCGGCAGCACAATTGGCCGATACCGAGCCGCAGGCTGCGCAGGAGGCCTTTCTCGAGGCCATGTCCGGTGCGCTCTTCGGCGGCAGGCTCGCGCGCGTCGGCACCCTCGGACAGGTCGCTGCACAGTGGCGAGCAGCAGGGCTCCCGAAGGGGGCGCGGCCCGCTGACGAGCTTCTCGGCGCCCTGTCGTCCGTCGTCATCGACGGCGGATCGCCCGCGTGGGAGTCGCTCCATGCTGCACTGAGCACGTTCCGCAGTGCCGCCGAGCACAGCGCCAAGCCCGTTCCGTGGCTCTGGCTGGCCTGCGTCGCTGCCGCAGCGGCCTGGGACCTCGAGTCATGGGATGCGTTGTCGCTGCGTCATGTCGAGATCAGTCGCCACGCCGGTGACTACAGCGAGTTGCCGATCGCGCTCAGCTCGCGGGCGCTCGTGCACCTCTTCGCCGGCGACCTGGATGCGGCCGCCGACACGGTGCGGGAGATGGCGACCATCACCTCGGCGACCGGTGGCGACGTCAGCCCCTACGGCGCCATCGGCCTCGCTGCGATGAAGGGCGACGACGCGACGTTGCACCAGTTGATCGAAGGCACGATCCCGACCGCGGAACAGCGGGCAGAAGCCACCGGCGTGGCCATCGCCTGCTGGGGCGCCGCGCTCCTCGACAACAGCAGGGGGCGCTACGACTCCGCGGCCGACTGGGCGAGACGCGCGGTGGCGCTGCACCACTCGCTGCACTCGACGACAGCATGGGCGCTGGTGGAGTGGGTCGAAGCTGCCGCTCGCTCGAAACGACAGCCGGAGGCGGAGGCCGCGCTCGCCGAGTTGGAAGCCGTCGCCGGTTCCAGCGGCACCGAATGGGTCAAGGGTGTGCTCGCCCGGTCGCGAGCGCTGGTCGCCGACCCGTCCGACGCCGAGCGCCACCACCTCGAGGCGATCCGGCGATTGCAGCAGAGTCCCTCCCGCTTCGATCACGCGCGGTCGTGTCTGCTTTACGGGGAGTGGCTCCGGCGGCAGAAGCGGCTCCCCGAGTCGCGCGCCCAACTCACCAAGGCACTGGAGATCTTCGACTCGATGGGGGCGGCCGCTTTCTCGGCTCGCGCATCCGGAGAGCTGAGTGCGGCGGGCGCCCTCAGCCGACGTTCGACGACGAGCGCCCCCTCGGTTCTGACGACTCAGGAGATGCAGATCGCGCGACTTGCGAGTCAGGGGTACACGAACGCCGAGATGGCTTCTCGGATGTTCTTGAGCTCGCGCACGGTCGAGCACCACCTGGCCAAGATCTTCGCCAAACTACAGATCAGCTCGCGACACGCGATCGAGGCGGCACTAGGAGGCCTCGTGGCGTGACCAGTACCGATACGGATAGCGAGACGGATTCGCCGGCCGGTGAACGAGCACATCCTGGGATCACCCTGACCCTCACGAAAGAAACGCTGATGGTGACGATTCCCGATTCCACGCTCGACCTCGTACCCGAACACCCCGCCGGTCGATCCGCCGGCCGCGAAGTACTCATCGGCCGCACCCGTGAACTGGCCGAAATGGCCCAGTTCTTCGGTGTCGCGGTTCAGAACGGCGGAGGTTTGCTTCTGAGCGGGGAGCGGGGCGTCGGAAAATCGACTCTCGTCGATGAGGCATCACGCCGGGCTGAAGAGACGTGGAGTGCGCAGGTCGTGCGCACCCGCGGCTTCGAGGCCGAAGCGGGTGTGAAGTTCGCGGCTTTGCATCAGCTGATGCTGCCGTTCGTCCACACCCTCGCGCAGGTGCCGGAGCCGTATCGGTCGATACTGGCCTCCACTCTCGGACTGGACGCCGGATGCACGCCCGGTCGCATCCGGCTCGCGACCGCATTGCTCGCCTGGTTCCGTCAACTGGCCGAGGTCGCACCCCTGATCGTCGTGGTCGACGACTGGCCGGGGGTCGATCGGGCGAGCCGGCGCATCCTGGGCATGGTCGCACGACGTCTCGACGCAACCCGCACGGCCATGGTGATCACCCGTCGCGCCGGCTCGACCACACCGTTGGACACCAGCCGGATGCGAGTGCTCGAGCTGTCGCCCCTGTCCGAGCAGGATTCCTTGAGCGTGCTCCAGCCCCTGCAGCTCGACTCGGCCGTTCGGCAGCGCATCGCGACGGTCGCCGCCGGCAATCCCCTCGCCTTGGCAGAGCTTCCCCGTGCCCTCAGCTCCGCCCAGAGAGCGGGGGTGCAACTCATTCCGGCGGCGATGCCGCTGACCGACCGCCTGCGGGACGTTTTCGCCGACCGTCTCGACAATCTCCCGGAATCGACTCGAGAGCTTCTTGTGCTGGCCGCTTTGAACGGCGTCGCGGACGTGCCGCTCGAGGTGCTGGTTCGCGATCGTGCTGACGATGTGAGGAGAGCCGAGGAGTCGGGTGCGGTGTGGGTGGATGTGAGAGAGCATTCGTTGCGATTCCGCCACCTCCTCACCCGGTGGGCGGTCATCGAACTCGCCTCGGCACCCCAGCGACGAGCCGCGCACGCGGTGCTCGCCGCTCTGTCGACCGGAGCCCATCAACGAATACTGCACCGGGCCGACGCTGCGCTCGACGTCGACGTCAGTACGGCCGATGCCCTCGTGGCAGTTGCTGGTGCGAGCCTGGATGGCGGCCACGTGGAGCGTGCGATCGCGGTTCTCAGCCGCGCTGCCGAACTGACCTCCGACCCGGACTTCGCGAGCCGGCGACTTTCGGAAGCGGCCTACCTCGCCGCACAGCTGTCGGGAGCCCCGGCCCGCGCCGAGTGGATTCTGGGGCGGGCCGAAGGGTTCGACCACAGCACCGTGGGAAGTCTCGAGGCGGTGACGGCGAGGGCATCCATCCTGGCGGCACGGGGAGTGGACATCGACGCCGCAGCAGATGTGCTCGTCAAGGCATTGGAGGTCTGTGCCGATGAATCCGATCCGCGCGCGGTCGAAGCCGCGGTGACGACGTTGTCGTTCATAAGCTCCCTCGCCGACGAAGGTGCGCGATGGCGGGTGCTGCACGAGGTGGTCCTGAGGCACGCCGCACGCCTCCCGCGGGCCCTCGTGATCGGCGCCACCACCCTTGGTGACCCCGCCCGGGCCACTCCGGCTCAGTTGCGTGAAATCGATTCGATGATCGAGAGGGCTGACTCCCGCGCAGACGTCGATCCCGTCCGGGCGATGCAGATCGTCGATGCGGCAGTTCGTGTCGACCGGCTTCCCCGCGACCTGGCGGAGCGCGTCGTGAAGCGTTCTCGGTCTGGAGGGGCCGCCGCCCTGGAAGCGGCCTGTCTCCTGCGTCTGGCTTCTGATGCCTTTCTCGACGGCAGATGGCAGGACTCGGAACGGCTCACGCAGGAAGGCCTCGACTTGTGCGACGACCGAGGGCTGGCGCTCCGCGACGCTGTTCGGAATCAGCAGCTGCTGCTTCGGGCTGTTCGTGGCGACCGTGCCGTGCTTGATCAGACGCGTTCGCTCCCGCGATCTCACGCCGCCGTCGTCGACGCGTTGCTCGCGATGGCCGAAGGGCGCCACCACGATGCCCTCGATGCGTTCGGAGTCGTCGGCGTGCCGGGCGAGTTCCCGCCCTTCGAGCCGGCCGCGGTCTGGACGGTGTTCGACGTGGTCGAAGCCTGTGCGCGATCCGGCCGGATGGCCGACGGGCGCCGGCACCTCGACGCTGCCCGCGACCTCGGGCTCCCCGCGATGTCGGCGCGGATGCGGTTCCTCTGCGATGCCGCGGGTGCCCTTCTCGAGTCCGACGATCGTTACATCCAGTCGTTCGAGCGGCTCCTGGAGACCAACCCGTCGCGGCGATGGCCTTTCCACCTGGCCAGAGTCGAGCTCGCCTACGGCGAACGCCTTCGGCACGACCGTGAGATCAGGCGCGCGCGCGAGCATCTGAACGACGCCAGGGAGCTTTTCTCCGCCCTCGACGCCCGCACCTGGGAGAATCGTGCGGCGGCCGAACTCCGCGCGACGGGTCAACGGCGAAACGTCGAGCCACACCTGCGGGTCGTGCTGACGCCGCAAGAAGAGGAAGTGGCCCTTCTGGCCGCATCCGGACTGACCAACAAGCAGATCGGCGAACGCCTCTTCCTCTCGGCTCGCACGGTGAGCGGTCATCTCTACCGCATCTTCCCCAAACTCGGCATCGCCACTCGTGCGGCACTCCGAGATGCCTTGAGCGAGCGTGAGCAGGAGCTGAGCTGAGCTGATGACGACACCGCAACCTGTGCCCGCGCCCACTCTCGGCAAGAAGCTCGTCGCCGAAGCCACCGGAACCTTCATCCTCGTCTTCGGCGTGGTCGGCACGGCGCTCCTCGCCGCCTCGTTCCACTCGGGAGACGGCGGCCTGAACGTCGGCTTTCTCGGCGTGGCCCTTGCCCTCGGACTCAGCGTGGTGGTGGCGGCCTTCGCCTTCGCTGCAACCTCCGGCGCACACTTCAATCCGGCTGTGACCCTCGGTCTGGCCATTGCCGGGCGATTCCACTGGAGGCACGCACCCGCCTACATGCTCGCCCAGGTCGTCGGTGGCATCGCCGCATCCTCGGTGCTCGCCGCGATCGCCGCCGGTGGTCCCGACGGATTCCTCGGGACCGCACGCAAGAGCGGATTCGCCTCGACCGGGTGGGGGGCGCTTTCGCCGGGCGGTTTCGATCTCGTCTCAGCGCTGCTGATCGAGATCGTCGCAACCGGCGTCTTCGTGGGGGTGATTCTCCGGGTCACCGCGGCCGACGGGGCCGGCGCGTTCGCACCGTTGGCGATCGGCTTGACCCTCACCCTCATCGCCCTCGTGGCCATTCCGGTGTCCAACGGTTCCTTCAACCCCGCCCGGTCCATCGCAACGGCCATCTGGGGCGGCGAGACCGCCCTGGCGCAGCTGTGGCTGTCCATCGTGGCACCGCTGGCGGGAGCGGCGCTCGCCGGCGCCCTGTTCCGCATCTTCTCTCCTGTCCTCACCCCGCAGCACTCGAACCACTGATGAAAGAAGGCCGAAGATGGATGCACACGATTCCACCGATTCACCCGCGGTGCCCACTCCGAACGGGGCGGTGCGCGTTCGTCGCATCTATGACGCGCCGTCGGACAGCGACGGCACTCGCGTGCTCGTCGATCGACTGTGGCCACGAGGGGTGAGCAAGGAGCGGGCAGCTCTGGCCGAATGGGCCAAAGATCTCTCGCCGTCGACCGAACTGCGGGAGTGGTACCAGCACATCCCGGAGCGGTTCGACGAATTCCGCTCGCGTTATCTCGCTGAACTCCGCCAGCCCCAGCAGGCTGCGGAACTGATGCATCTGCGCGAGCTCGCTGCCCAGGGAACGGTGACACTGCTCACGGCCACCAAGGAGCCTGAGATCAGCGAGGCCGCGGTCATCGCGGCTCTGCTCCGGGAACCCGAGCGCGGCTGACCCACCTCTGCTCGATGCGGCCGAAGCGCCACACCGATGCGGCCACCACCCAGGTCACGAGGAAGAGCCCGACAAGGATGAGGCCGACGGCGCTCAGGTCGATCGAACCGAGCCACGCCCAGACCCCGTCGTGCAGGCCGAGCTTCTCCGCGAGCAGGGAGGCGACCTGCACGGTGCCGATGACGACGGCGACGAGCACCGAGAGTGCAGTGATCGTCAGGTTGTAGTAGATCTTGCGCACCGGTCGCGAGAAGGCCCAACCGTATGCGAAGTTCATGAAGGAGCCGTCGAGGGTGTCGAGGAGTGTCATCCCGGCCGCGAACAGCACGGGGAGGCACAGAATCGCATACCAGGGGAGTCCGGATGCCGCCCCCGCGCCCGCGATCACCAGGAGAGCGATCTCGGTTGCCGTGTCGAATCCCAAGCCGAAGAGGAGCCCGACGGGGTACATGTGCCACGGTTTGCTCACGGGCCGCATGACTTTGCCGATGAACCGGTTCAGCACCCCTCGCTTGGCCAGTTGCAGCTCGAGCTCCTGCTCGTCGTACTGGCCCGAGCGCATCCGTCGGAAGATCTTGGCGATCGCGATGAAGGCGGCGATGTTGACGAACGCGATGATGTAGAGGAATGCTCCCGAAACCGAGCTGCCGATGAGTCCCGTCACGTCATGCAGGGCGGAGCCCTCGTCGGTCACCGAGCCGGCGATGCCGCGGATGCCCAGCGCGAGAAGGAACGCGAGCCCGAACACGATGGTGGAGTGGCCGAGCGAGAACCAGAAGCCGACCGACAGCGGTCGCTGGCCGTGCGTCATGAGCTTGCGGGTGGTGTTGTCGATCGCGGCGATGTGGTCGGCGTCGAAGGCGTGACGCATGCCGAGCGTGTAGGCCGTGAGCCCGATGCCGATGCCGAACGCCTGGCTGCCGACGCTGAGCTGCTGAGGCACGACGATGAGGACGAGGGTGCCCCACCCCACGACGTGCAGAAGGGCGATGAAGCCGATGATTCCTCCGAGGCGGAGGCGTTCTCGCTGGTTCATGGGTCTGCGGGGAGTCAGACGGCAGGCACGTAGGGGAAGGTCGCGCGCGGTTTCCGGGTCACGGATTCCTTGCCGACTCCGGTGGTGACGGGATGATTGGTGGCGATCGAGAACATGACGTCGGCGGCGTTGTCGGTCATCGTGCGGCCGTTCCACTCCAGGAAGTCGAAGGCGGCCGGGGTGCCGACCCGGTAATGGAGGATGTTGGGGAAGAACCGGTGCGCGACCCGCTCAGCATAGGCACGGGGATCCTGAGCCGTGCCGTACGCCTCGACGATGGCGGCGATCCGCTCGATCACCGCGTCGCTGTAGATCGAGTAGTCCTCCGACGGGATGCCGGCATTGAGTCTGTCCCCGAGGTCGTCGTCGTATTGCGCGAACAGGGGGTGGATCATCGGGAGGCCGATCCGGTTGATGGAGCGCCAACCGCCGGAGTCGGTGGCCAGGGTCGCCACCGCCCATACTCCGATCGTTCCATCAGCACTGGTGGAGACGAGGTCGGTGTCGGGGAGCTCGAGCACGATGCTGTAGACGGTGTGGCCGGCGAAGACGTTCTCGGCCTTCGACTCGTCCCAGGCGGAGAGATCGATCTTCGTGCCGTCATGAACGGCGTGGCCGGCCTGGTGGAGCAGATCCGGATCGATCCAGAACGGGTCGCCGGCCTTTCCCGCCCAGATCCGGCGCCCGGATGCCTGGGCCTCGCGACCGGTGACGCCTTCGGCGATCACGGCGCCTGGGGCATTCGGATCGACCGCCTTCGCGCCCGCGACTCGGTGCAGCTGGTAGGCCTGAGCGCCCTCGGAGTCCCGCTCGTCGAAGACGAAGCGGTAGGTCACGTCTTCCACGTCGTCGCCGTCGAGGTCGATCTTGAATTCGTACATCCCCTCCGGATGGAAGCCCGGTGTGGGGATGTCGCCCGCGAGCGAATGGCACACGTTGACCGCGAAGACCGTGCCGGACTCTCCAGGGAACACGTACAGATCCGTGGTGTCGAGGCGCACGTCCTGGCGCGCGATGGGCGAATCGAGGTGGTGGGACATGGCTGCACTTCTTTCTGCATGGCGAGTGGGGATGTGTGATCGAGGTTCGCAGTTCGGTCGGCAGCCCTCTTGAGTCGATTGACTCGCGACCCGGCGGATTGGGGTCGAATGACTCAATGTCTTCGATGGCTTGCTCAGCAGACTGGAGGGGCCACCCATCCACGAGAAGGAGAGAGTAATGGTTGAGATGAATGATCCGAGGCCGCATCATGAGTTGCCGGTTTTCGGGGATCCGGATCTGCCGCAGGAGGGGGAGGTGAACACGGTGGATGATCCGGG
>NZ_JANLCM010000003.1 GCF_024979235.1 Herbiconiux aconitum | reverse complement strand
GGGGGGGGGGGGGGGGGGGGGGGGGGGGGGGGGGGGGGGGGGGGGGGGGGGGGGGGGGGGGGGTGGTCAGGCTGAGGTGCGCGCTACGGCTATCTCCTCGGCGGCTGCGGAGGAGATGGGGTCGAGGGCGTTCGCGTCGATCGCGTCGGGGTAGCGCTTGAACCAGCTGACCTGGCGGCGGGCGTAGCGACGGGTGAGCGCCTGCGCTTCGGCGATCGCCTCGGCTTCGCTCATCACGCCGTCGAACTGAGCGAGCGCCTGCGCGTATCCGATCGCGCGCGAGGCGGTGGTGCCCTCGCGAAGGCCGCTGTTCTGCAGGGCTTCGACCTCGGCCACCAGGCCGGCCGCCCACATCCGCTCGACCCGCGCATCCAAACGAGGCACGAGCTGCGCCCGCTCCACGGTGAGGCGGATGATCGTGGCCGGCCTCCAGAACACCGGCGCCTCGGGCAGGGTGCCGGTGACCGGGCTGCCGGTCAACTCCACCACTTCGAGCGCCCGCACCAAGCGCCGACCGTTGAACTGACCGATCGAGGTCGCCGCGACGGGATCGATCGCCTTCAGGCGGTCGTACATCGCCCGCGCCCCGAGCTCGGTGAGTTCGGCCTCGAGGCGTGCCCGCACGCTCTCGTCGCGGGCCGGGAATCGGAAGTCGTAGAGCACCGAGGAGACGTAGAGCCCCGATCCGCCGATGAGGATCGGCGTGCGACCGCGCGCGACGATGTCGTCGATGGCCCCCCGCGCCTCGCGCTGATAGGCGGCGACGGAGGCCTCGTCGGTGACCTCCAGCACGTCGAGCAAGTGGTGTGGGATGCCCCGCCGCTCGGCCAGGCTCAGCTTCGCAGTGCCGATGTCCATGCCGCGATAGAGCTGCATGGCGTCGGCGTTCACGATCTCGGCTGCGCCTCCGGATGCCGCCAGTCGCTCGGCGATCGCCAGGGACAGGTCGGATTTGCCGGTGCCGGTCGCACCGACGACGGCGATCAGCTCGGCGCGCGCTCCGTCGGGTTCCCTCGAGCCGGGGTCGGTCGTGACACGGGCATCGCGTGGCTTGGAGGACGCCCCAGCGGCGAGCGGATCGGCGGAGGACGCCCCCGCGGCGAGCGGATCGGCGGAGGAACCCCCACCGGCGGGCGGATCGGCGGCGGACATGCCGGCGCTACCCGCGCAGATCGTCGGTGGAACTGTAGATCGGGATGGTGCTGACCCGGTCGCCCTCGACCGCCGGGGCTCCGACGCGCAGACCCGGCAGACCAAGCGAAACCCGACCCGGCGCAGCGCTCGCGGCGTCCCCCGCCGGGGCCGGAACGGCGCACGAGGCGGCTTCTGCACGGTCCCAGGCGTCACCGGCGCGCGTGGCCCGCACGGCGAGGGGCGTGCCGTCGCTGTCGGCGATCAGGTGGAAGGGCGCCGCCTGCGTGACGGTCAACGTGACCACGTCGCCCGGCCGGGGGCGCGCCGAGCCCTCAGGCAACTCGAAATGCACCAGCCGGCTGTCGCGCGCTCGACCACTCAGGCGGTGGGTCTCGGAATCCTTGCGACCCTCGCCGTTCGCGACGACGAGTTCGACTTCGGCGCCGATCAGCTTCTGGTTCTCTTCGAACGAGATGCGATCTTGCAGGGCCGCCAGGCGCTCGTAACGCTCCTGCACGATCTCGTGCGGAACCTGGTCGGGCAGCGTCGCCGCCGGAGTGCCCGGGCGGATGGAGTATTGGAAAGTGAACGCGGAGGCGAATCGCGCCTCCTCGACGACGCGCATCGTCTCGAGGAAGTCGTCTTCAGTCTCGCCCGGGAATCCGACGATGATGTCGGTGGTGATGGCGGCGTTCGGGATCTTCTCGCGCACCCGGTCGAGGATGCCGAGGAACTTCGCCGAGCGGTAGGAACGGCGCATCGCTCGCAGGATGCGATCCGAACCCGACTGCAGGGGCATGTGCAGCTGCGGCATGACCGACGGGGTCTCCGCCATGGCGTCGATGACGTCGTCGGTGAATGCCGCAGGGTGCGGACTGGTGAAGCGGATGCGCTCGAGGCCTTCGATCTGACCGGCCGCGCGCAGTAGCTTGCCGAAGGCGAAGCGGTCGCCGAACTCGACGCCGTAGGAGTTGACGTTCTGGCCGAGCAGGGTGACCTCGATCGCCCCGTCGTCGACCAGGGACTGGATCTCTGCCAGCACCTCGCCCGGCCGGCGGTCTTTCTCTTTGCCGCGGAGCGAGGGCACGATGCAGAAGGTGCAGGTGTTGTTGCAGCCGACCGAGATCGAGACCCAGCCGCTGTAGGTCGAGTCGCGCTTGGTCGGCAGCGTCGACGGGAAGGTCTCGAGCGACTCCAGGATCTCGATCTGCGCGGCATCATTGTGACGCGCACGCTCGAGCAGGCTCGGCAGGGCCCCCATGTTGTGCGTGCCGAACACGACGTCGACCCAGGGCGCCTTGTCGAGGATGACGTTCTTGTCCTTCTGCGCCAGACACCCGCCCACGGCGATCTGCATGCCCTCGTGCCGCCGCTTGACGGAGGCGAGGTGGCCAAGGTTGCCGTAGAGCTTGTTGTCGGCGTTCTCGCGCACGGCGCAGGTGTTGATGACCACGACGTCGGCTTCGACGCCCTCGGCGCGCACGTAACCGGCCGCCTCGAGTGATCCGCTCAGTCGCTCGGAGTCGTGCACGTTCATCTGGCACCCGAAGGTGCGCACCTCGTAGGTGCGTGCACGCCCCGACGCGTCGTGAGACGCATCCGACATCGCAATGACGGTGGGGGCTTCGCTGACGGTGCTCATGGTGCGACCAGTCTACGAAACCCTGCCCGTGAGCTGCGCCAGCCCCACCACACCGGCACGGCGAACCAGCGCCGCATCAGCGGAAGCGCGGACCGCCCACCGATTTGCGCGTGGCCATCGCTCGGCGGGTGACTTCGCGCACGACTCCGGATGCGAACCCGCGCCTCGTGAGAAACCCCACGAGGCGGCGCTCGGCCGTGGTGTCGTCGTAGCTCGAAAGCTGACCGATCCGCTTCAGCGCGGCCTCCAGCGCGAGGTCGAACTCGTGCCCCTCGTCGAGCTGCTCGAGGGCTGCGGCGACCAACGGACCGGGTATCTTGCGGGCCGAGAGCTCGCGGGCGATGACCCCGCGACTCTTGTGGTTGCGCTCGCTCAGTCGCTCCACGAGCGTCTCGGCAAGGGCCGAGTCGTCGAGGTAGCCGAGCTCTTCGTAGCGCGCCACGAGCACTTCGGCCTCGTCGGCCGTGGCACCCTGGGCCACCAGCAGCTCCTGCGTCTCGAGCACGGAGAGCTGCCGTCTGCCCAGTGCGCGCACCACGGTGTCGCTCACCCGAGCCAGACGCTCCTCATCGGAGAGTTCAGGCTCGGACTCGATCTCATCGGCCTCCGGCTCGGAGCGAACAACGGATGCGGCGCCCCAGCCGGCCCCGCCCGCCGGGTGCTTGCCGCGCCCCCGACGAACGGAGTCCAGGCTGATGACGTCGTTCATCGTGCGCTACGCACCCTTTCGCGAAGCGATCTTGGGTGCGATCGGATCGACGTTGCCCGCCACTGCCGCTGCAGCCGCTGCGGATGCGACCGCTGCGGCTCCGGCCTCACCGATGCCGAGCTTGGCAAGGATCTTGTTCTCGATCTCGAGCGCGATGTCGGGGTTCTCGAGCAGGAAGCGACGCGAGTTCTCTTTGCCCTGGCCGAGCTGATCGCCGTCGTAGGTGTACCACGCCCCCGACTTGCGCACGATCTCGTGCTCGACACCGAAGTCGATCAGGCTGCCCTCGCGAGAGATGCCCACACCGTAGAGGATGTCGAACTCGGCTTGCTTGAACGGCGGCGCCATCTTGTTCTTCACGACCTTGACGCGGGTGCGGTTTCCAACTGCCTCGGTGCCCTCCTTGAGGGTTTCGATGCGACGGATGTCGAGCCGCACCGACGCATAGAACTTCAGCGCCTTACCACCGGCCGTGGTCTCGGGGCTGCCGAAGAACACACCGATTTTCTCGCGCAGCTGGTTGATGAAGATCATGGTCGTGTTGGTCTGGCTGAGCCCGCCCGTGAGCTTGCGGAGGGCCTGCGACATGAGACGGGCCTGCAGACCGACGTGGGAGTCGCCCATCTCACCTTCGATCTCGGCACGCGGCACGAGGGCCGCCACCGAGTCGATGACGATGAGATCGATAGAACCCGAACGCACCAGCATGTCGGCGATCTCGAGCGCCTGCTCACCCGTGTCGGGCTGCGAGACCAGGAGAGCGTCGATATCGACGCCCAGCTTCTTCGCATACTCCGGGTCGAGCGCGTGCTCGGCGTCGATGAAGGCCGCGATGCCACCGGCGCGCTGCGCGTTGGCGATGGCGTGCAAGGTCAGGGTGGTCTTACCCGACGACTCAGGACCGTAGATCTCCACGATGCGCCCACGCGGCAGCCCCCCGATGCCGAGCGCGACATCCAAGGCGATCGACCCGGTGGGAACGACCTCGACCGGGGCGCGTTCGTCGCTGCCCAGCCGCATGACCGATCCCTTGCCGAACTGGCGGTCGATCTGGGCGAGCGCGGTTTCGAGTGCCTTCTCACGATTTGCGTCTGACGGCATTTCGGTCTCCTTCTAATCGGTGTGCGGCCTCTTCGGCTGCGTCGGTGTGCCCACAGGCTGTCGTGTGCGTCCGAAGGTTTCCGGATGGCAACGACAAGGCGTTACGGGGAGTTCGTCGAACGAGGACCACGGTACGGATACCGTCCGACATTGAGTCGACCGGCATCCGATCTGTGGAGAACTTCTCGGAGTCTCCCGATGTGCAGAACACTACCCGCTTCCGAACATATCTTCGAGAAATGCGCGGCGTGTCCCGGCCCATCTTCGAATGCCGAAGGGCGCGAAAAAAGGCCCCGGACGCATCCGGGGCCTTCATTTCAGCTTCTGGGTTGTGCGGGCAATCCTGCCCCGTGCCAGCGCGAGGCCGGTACATCCGCCGCTCGACACACTGCGAGCCACACCTCTCGCGGGGAGATTCCTGCTTTCAACGCCTGCTCAGGGCTTCGATCACCGAGATCCACGAGCACCAGGTCGCTCGTGACGACCTGCCCGTAGGACTCACCGAACTCGTCGACGACCGCCTGCCGGAACTCGCTCAGTCTCACTCAGCGGGTCGAATCAACGAACCACGAGGTCGGCGTCGAAGTCGGCGACGAACTCATCGGGGATGGTGTCGGGGATGGGATCGATGCCCTCGACGACCGCTAGACGATCGCCCACCTCGCGCATGATGACGGAGATCGGGGTGTCGAGTGCCTCGGCGACCGATGCGAGAATCTCGCTCGAGGCCTCTTTCTGGCCTCGCTCGACCTCGCTCAGGTAGCCGAGCGCAACGCTCGCCTTACTTGCCACTTGACGAAGGGTGCGGCCCTTCTGCAGGCGGAAGTCCCGAAGCACGTCGCCGATTTCCTGACGAACTAGAATCACTGGACCCTCCTTGCGTTCCCGTCACGGTCAATTTCAAGTGGCACTCGAACCCGCCTCACGGCAGTGGTTCGTAGCAGAAACTCTAAACGACTGGGACTGGACATATCTTGTGAATGACATCAGATGTAACGAGATCGAAACGCGTCACATTCCCGCGCTGGTGCTTCACAAGGATTCTTCCAGGAAACGCAACGCCGCGCTCACCACCGCGGCCCGGACGGTGTTGCGGTCGCCGTCGAGTTCGAGAGCGTAGCTCCGAACCGATCCTCCGACGGCCACGCCGACGAACGCGGTGCCCGGCGGATGCCCGTCCTGCGCATCCGGGCCGGCGACCCCCGTGGTCGAGATGCCGATCTCGGGTTCGACCCCGTCGAGTGCGAGCGCGGTGCGCACGCCGACCGCCATCTGCCGCGCGACATCCGGGTGCACGGGCCCGTGCGCCGCCAAGACCTCGGCGTCGACGCCGAGAACGCTGTGCTTGATGGCCGTGTCGTAGGCCACCACTCCCCCGCGCAGCACGACGGATGCGCCGGGCACCGCCACGAAGGCGGCCGTCAGCAGACCGCCGGTCAGCGACTCGGCCACGGCGAGGGTGACGTGACGCGCCGTCAGGGTGGCGACGATCCGCTCGGCGCGCGCATCCGGCTCGACACTCATCGCTGCGGCGAAGGCGGAGACGCGGACGGCGAGGACGGCGACGTGGGCGGCGGCGTGCGGTTCAGCCGCCAGGCCTGCACGAGGTAGTCGATGCCGGTGACCACGGTGAGGATGAGCGCGAGAGCCATGAACACGCCGTTGACCCAGTTCACCCAGTCTCCGAGGAGGCTCGGGAAGGGCAGCAACGCGAGCGAGATCGCGATCGACTGCACCAGGGTCTTGAGCTTGCCACCTCGGGAGGCCGGGATGACCCGATCCGACAGCTGCACGAAGCGCCAGACCGTGATGCCCACCTCGCGCACGAGGATGACGATGGTGACCCACCAGGGCAGCTCGGCGAGAATGGAGAGACCGACCAGGGCCGCGCCGGTGAGGATCTTGTCGGCGATCGGATCGAGCAGCTTGCCGAGATCGGTGACGAGGTTGCGGCTGCGGGCGATGTGGCCGTCGATGCCGTCGGTGGCGATGGCCAGGATGAACAGCACGGCGGCCGCCCAGCGGAGCCAACCGTCTTGCCCGTCGTCGACGAGCAGCATGATGAAGAAGACCGGTGCGAGCAGGATACGGATGACCGTGATCGCGTTCGGCAGGTTCCAGTTGCTCGGCTTGGGCAGCGCCGCTTCAGCCCCGTCGTTCGCCACCGCGATCACTCCCTGCCGGTCAACCCCCAGGCATCCTCGTCTGAGTCGCCCTCCACCTCAGGGTACTGGTCGAGGGAGGCCGAAGGATACGGCGCGTGACCCGGTGAGACGCCGGCGCCCGACGTCGACGGCCCCGAGGGCGCAGCAGGTGCCGCAGCCGTGGAGGCCGCGGCGGTCGTCTCGCCGCGCAGCATCGCGAGCACTTCGGGCAGCTGCTCCGCGGTCACCAGCACGTCGCGGGCCTTCGAGCCCTCGGAGGGGCCGACGATCTCGCGCGACTCGAGGAGATCCATCAGGCGGCCGGCCTTCGCGAACCCCACCTTGAGCTTGCGCTGCAGCATCGAGGTCGAACCGAACTGCGTGTTCACCACGAGCTCGGCCGCCTGCAGCAGCACCTCGAGGTCGTCGCCGATGTCGGCGTCGATGTTCTTCTTCTCGGCCGCCGACACCGCCACGTCGTCGCGGTACTCGGGCCGGGCCTGGCGGGTGACGTGCTCGACCACCTTGGCGATCTCGGCCTCGCTCACCCAGGCACCCTGCACGCGGATCGACTTCGACGACCCCATCGGCAGGAACAGCGCGTCGCCCTGGCCGATCAGCTTGTCGGCGCCCGGCTGGTCGAGGATGACGCGGGAGTCGGTGACGCTCGTCACGGCGAAGGCGAGACGTGACGGCACGTTGGCCTTGATCAGGCCGGTCACCACGTCGACGCTCGGCCGCTGCGTGGCGAGCACGAGGTGGATTCCGGATGCGCGCGCGAGCTGGGTGATCCGCACGATCGAGTCTTCGACGTCACGCGGGGCGACCATCATCAAATCGGCGAGCTCGTCGACCACCACCAGCAGGTAGGGATAGGGCTTCAGGATGCGCTGCGACGCCGGCGGGAGCTGGATCTCGTTGTTGACGACGGCTCGGTTGAAGTCGTCGATGTGGCGGAAGCCGAAGCTCTCCAGGTCGTCGTACCGCATGTCCATCTCCTTCACGACCCAGGAGAGCGCCTCAGCGGCCTTCTTCGGGTTCGTGATGATGGGGGTGATCAGGTGGGGCACGCCCTGATAGGCGGTGAGCTCGACCCGCTTCGGGTCGATCAGCACCATGCGAACCTCGCTCGGCTTCGCGCGCATCAGGATCGACGTGACCATGGAGTTCACGAAGCTGGACTTTCCCGAACCGGTCGAGCCGGCCACCAAGAGGTGGGGCATCTTCGCGAGGTTCGCCAGCACGAACTTGCCCTCGACGTCTTTGCCGACGCCGATGGTCATCGGATGCGTGTCGTTCATGGCCTTCGAGGAGCGCAGCACGTCGCCGAGCACGACCGTCTCACGGTCGGTGTTCGGAATCTCGATGCCGATGGCGCTCCGCCCCGGGATCGGCGAGAGGATGCGCACCTCGTTCGAGGCGACCGCATACGCGAGGTTCTTGCTGAGCGCCGTGACCCGCTCCACCTTGACGCCCTGGCCGAGCTCGATCTCGTAGCGCGTGACGGTCGGGCCGCGGGAGAATCCGGTGACCGCCGCGTCGACCGAGAACTGCTTCAGCACATCCGTGATCGCGCGCACGATCTCGTCGTTGGCCTCCGAGCGCGCCTTCGCGGGGCCGCCGGCGACGAGATTGGCGGCGGAGGGGAGACGGTAGTTCGCGGCATCCCGTTCCCGCGCCGCGGCGAGGGTGAACGCATCGTCGGCCGCAGCCGCCGCATCCACCGGGGTGGTGGGGAGTGGCGTGCCGGAAAAGGCGGGCAGGGCCTCGGTGCCGTCGTCGTCGAGTAGACCGGTGGCCGAGGGTCGACCAGGAAGGATCTCGCCCGTGACCCGCTTGATGGCGAGCTCGGCCGCCTCCATGTCGTCAAGCAGGCCGTTGCCGAAGCTCTCCGTGGTGACGATGTCGGCGGCTCGCTCGAAGGCGCCGTTGTCTTCCGGTGGCGCGGTGCGGTCGACGACCCGGGGCGCCATGAGCGGAGTGTCGAACTCCGGATCGACCTCGCGCTGGCTCTTGTTGCGGCGCCACCAGGGCAGGGCGCCGGTGTCGCTGTCGTCACGCGTGGCATCGAAGTCGAGCATGTCGTCGGCGTCGGTCGAGATGGCCGAGGTCTTCGAGGTCTTGCTCGGCCTCGCCTCCTCGGGCTCAGGGGCAGGCGCTCCGAACAGGTAGGCGTAGAGCTCGCGCACCCTCCTGCCGATCTTGTTCGGCGGGGTCTTCGTGATGATGAACAACGACAGCGCGGCGAAGACGACCATGACGATCGTGGCTCCGACCGGGGTGATGAGGGCGACCAGCGGAGCCGCGACGATCCAGCCGAGCACGCCACCCGCAAGGGCGAGGTGATCGATGCCCGCTGCGGGGTCGGGCGTGCCTCCGAAGATGTGGCACAACCCCGACACCGACACGAGGAACACGGCGAGGCCGATGCCGATGCGCCCGTTGTCGTTGACGGAACTCGGATGCCGGAACAGCCACAGTGCCAGCAGCAGCAGGATGACGGGCATGGCGTAGGAGACGCGACCGAACAATCCACCGAAGGTCCAGGCGCTGATCGCCCCGGCCACGGCGTTGGATGCGAGGAACCATTCGACGAGGGCCCCGGCGACCGCGAGCAGGAAGATGAGGAACGGGAAGCCGTCGCGGCGCTCCTCCTTGGCCAGCTTCTCCGGACCGAAGGCGCGCGCCGCGCCACCGACCACATGAGCCAGCGCCATCCAGGCGCGGGTGAAGACACCGGGCCCTTCGTGCTCGGTGACAGCGGGATACTTCACGGTCTTCTGGGTGGCGGTGCGAGAAGGCGTGGTGCGCCCCTTCGCCGCCGACCCGCGCGCCGGAGTCGCCCGGGATCGGGGCGTGGACTTGCTACTCGTGGCCATGCTTTCACGCTACCTGCGACCCCCGACGTGGCGGTGATGCCGCGCCGGGGGTACCGCCTCGCCACTTCCCGCGCGCGGCAGGCCTTCGGCCTGTCGGGCGCTCACTGCCGGCGCCGCCGCTTCTGCGGCGCCGGGCGACATGTTCGCGTGCGGTCGGAGGGCCCGGCCTGCGGTCGTGCCCTCCGGCCACGCGCTCACCCTGGGTCGTCGATAAGGGCCTGTTGCGTGCCCTGCCGGGCGCTCGCGTGCGAAACGACGGAGTTTCGCGCCCCAGAACGGAAACGACGGAGCGTCAGCCCGCAGTTCCGCGCCCCCTCCGTCGTTTCGTTGAGCGTCCCAAGTGTTTGGGGAACGAGAGCGCAGGCCGCGGGCCGCGCTCGACGACCCAGGGTGAGCGCGAGGCCGCGAAGCGACCTCACGCGAACATGTCGCCTCGCGCCGCAGAAGCGGCGGCGCGAGCAATAAGGGCCCGCCCAGCCGAAGGCCGGGCGAGCCCGAAAAGCGGCGGGGCGGCACCCCGTCGAGCGCCCCTAAGCCTCGATCACCAGCGGCACGATCATCGGCCGGCGCCGGAGGCTGCTGTTGACCCAGCGACCCACCGTGCGGCGCACGACCTGCTGCAGGGCGTACGGCTCCCGCACGCCGTTCTGCGCCGCGTCGGCGAGAGCGGCGACGATCTTCGGCTTGACGGCGTCGAAGACCTTGTCGTCTTCCGCGAACCCCTTGGCGTGGATCTCGGGACCCACGACGATGCGGCCGGTCTGGGCCTCCACCACGACGATGATCGAGATGAACCCCTCTTCGCCCAGGATTCTGCGGTCTTTGAGGTCGGCATCCGTGATCTCTCCCACGGTCGACCCGTCGACGTAGACGTAACCGAGGTCGTGCTGCCCGACCACGGTGGCGACGCCGTTCTTCAGGTCGATGACGGTACCGTCTTCGGCGATGAAGGTGTTCGCGGCGGGCACTCCGGTCTCGATCGCGAGCTTCTGGTTGGCCACCAGGTGACGGAATTCGCCGTGCACGGGCAGTACGTTCTTCGGCTTCAGGATGTTGTAGCAGTAGAGCAGTTCGCCCGCGGCCGCGTGACCGGAGACGTGCACCTTCGCGTTGCCCTTGTGGATGACGTTCGCACCGAGCTTCGTGAGCCCGTTGATGACGCGGTAGACCGCGTTCTCGTTGCCCGGGATGAGGCTCGAGGCCAGGATGACGGTGTCGCCCGTGCCGACCTCGATCTGGTGCTCGAGGTTGGCCATCCGTGAGAGCACGGCCATCGGCTCGCCCTGCGAACCGGTGGACATGTAGACGATCTTGTCGTCGGGGATGTCGCCGGCTTTCTTGAAGTCGACCAGCACGCCCTCGGGCACCTTGAGGTAGCCGAGATCGGCCGCGATGGTCATGTTGCGCACCATCGAGCGCCCGAGCAGCGCCACCCGGCGACCGTGCGCGTGGGCGGCGTCCAGCACCTGCTGCACGCGGTGCACGTGGCTCGAGAAGCTCGCCACGATGACGCGACGCGGTGCGCGCTCGATGATCGACTCGAGCACCGGCCCGATGTCACGCTCGAGCGGCGTGAACCCGGGCACGTCGGCGTTCGTCGAGTCGACCAGGAACAGGTCGACTCCGGCCTCACCGAGACGGGCGAAGGCGCGCAGGTCGGTGAGCCGGTCGTCCAGCGGCAGCTGGTCCATCTTGAAGTCGCCGGTGTGCAGCACGACTCCCGCGGGCGTCTTGATGGCGACAGCCAGCGCATCCGGGATCGAGTGGTTCACCGCCACGAACTCGCACTCGAAGGGGCCGAGGTTCTCGGTCTGCCCCTCGCGCACGTCGAAGGTGTAGGGCGTGATGCGGTGCTCTTTGAGCTTCGCCTCCACCAGCGCCAGCGTGAGCGCCGATCCGATGAGCGGGATGTCCTCCCGCAGCTTCAGCAGGTAGGGCACCGCACCGATGTGGTCTTCGTGTCCGTGCGTGAGCACGATGCCCACCACGTCTTGCAGCCGATCGCGAACGACGCTGAAGTCGGGCAGGATCAGGTCGACGCCCGGCTGGTTCTCTTCGGGGAAGAGCACCCCGCAGTCGACGATGAGCAACTTGCCCTCGTATTCGAAGACGGTCATGTTGCGACCGATCTCGCCGAGGCCACCCACGGGGGTGATTCGGAGTGTTCCGGCCTGGAGCGCCGGCGGTTCAGTTATGGGGCTTTGCATGGGCCCTCCTCGATGTGTCGTGCTCGCTTGTCGTGCGAGCGGTTGTCATGCATGGTCTGCGGTCCGGCTGTCCGGCCGCGGGGGGCGTCTGCGGGGCTGATCTCGTCAGCGGGTGGTGCCTGCGACCTTCGGCAGGGCTCCTCCGGCCGCTGCGTTTCGGTCGGGGCGGAAGTTGTTGAAGTCGAGGCCGGGGATGTCGCGAACGAGGTCGATCTCGTTCTCGATCTCGGCGGCCTCCCACTCCTCAGGGCCGACCAGCGGCAGCCGCACGCGCGGGCTGCCGATGCGGCCGAGCCCGTGCAGGATGTACTTCGCGGCGACCGTGCCGGGAACGTGCGTCATGATCGCCCGCACCAGCGGTTCGAGCGACTTGTGGGCCGCTGTCGCGGTGGCCAGGTCGCCCGCGTTCACGGCGTCGACGATCACGCGGTAGGGCGCCGGCGCCACATTCGCGGTGACGCCGATGAGGCCCGACGCGCCGATCGCCAAGTGTGGCAGCACGTTCGAGTCGTCGCCCGAGAAGTAGAGCAGGTCGGTCTGGTTGAGCACCCGGCTCACCTCGCTGAAGTCGCCCTTGGCGTCTTTCACGGCGAGGATGTTCGGATGCTTGGCGAGCCTCAGCATGGTCTCGTAGCGGATCGGCACCCCGGTGCGGCCCGGGATGTCGTAGAGGATGACGGGCAGGTCGGTCGCATCCGCGATCATCCGGAAGTGGGTCAGGATGCCGGCCTGGGTCGGCTTGTTGTAATACGGCGTGACCACGAGATTGCCGTCGGCGCCGGCCTTCTCGCTCTGACGGGCGAGCTGCATGGCGTGCGCGGTCTCGTTCGAACCGCCACCCGTGATGATCTTCGCGCGACCGGCGGCGACATCCTTACCGACCTCGACCAGCCGGATCTTCTCCGGGTCGGTGAGGGTGGACGTCTCGCCGGTGGTGCCGGTCACGACGATGCCGTCGGCGCCCCCGGTGATGAGGTCGTCGATGAGCTTCTCGACCCCGGGCCAATCGACTTCGCCGTCGGCCGTGAACGGGGTGACCATGGCGACCAGGACCTGGCCGAATGGGTTCGTAACGTTAGACACGGTTACAGGCTATCGCCTCTGTGCTGTGCGGGTTTCAGAAGCCCAGCCGCCCGAGCAGTTTCGGATCGCGCTGCCAGTCCTTGGCCACTTTCACGCGGATGTTGAGGTAGACCTGCCGCCCGAGCAGCGGTTCGATCTCGGCGCGGGCGCGCGAACCGACGTCGCCGAGACGGGAGCCCTTCGGCCCGATGATGATGCCCTTCTGGCTGTCGCGCTCGACGAAGAGGTTGGCGTAGATCTCCACGAGGTCACGGTCGTCGCGCTCCCGCATGTCGTCGATCGTGACGGCGATGGAGTGCGGCAACTCGTCGCGCACACCCTCGAGGGCGGCCTCGCGGATCAGCTCGGCGATGCGCGACTCGAGGCCCTCGTCGGTGATCTGGTCTTCGGGGTAGAGCTTCTCCGACCGGGGCAACAAGCGGATGAGCTCACTCGTGAGCACATCGAGTTGGATGCGGCTGGTCGCCGAGACCGGGATCACCGTCTCCCATTCGCGCAGCTCCGACACCGCCAGCAATTGCTCGCCGACCTGCTGCTTCGAGGCCGAGTCGATCTTCGTGACGATCGCGATCTTCTTCGCACCGGGGTAGGCATCCAGCTGCTCGTTGATGTAGCGGTCTCCCGGGCCGAGCTTCTCGTCGGCCGGCAGGCAGAACCCGATCACATCGACGTCGCCGAGGGTGGACTGCACGAGCGAGTTGAGGCGCTCGCCGAGCAGGGTGCGCGGCCGGTGCATTCCGGGGGTGTCGACCACGATCAGCTGACCGGCGGGATCGTGCACGATGCCGCGGATGGCCTGCCGGGTGGTCTGCGGCTTCGAACTCGTGATCGCGACCTTCTCGCCGACCAGTGCGTTCGTGAGGGTGGACTTGCCGACGTTGGGGCGCCCGACGAAGGTGACGAACCCCGCCCGGAAGTCGCCGTCGACGTCGCCTGCTGAGTCGCTCATGCGTTCTCCTTGGTGGGGGTGGACTTGCTGTTGTTCTTGGCGCCCGACTTCGGCGGTTGCGTGCGCACCGGGCCGGTTCTGGTGGGGCCGGTGTCGGTGGAGACCGGGATGGGCGCATCCGGATCGCGCCGCACCATCACAGTGATGATGCGCTTGCGGCGGCCGTCGGCGCGGTCGGCGGTGAGCTCGAGACCGGAGACCCGGGCCACGGAACCGCTGACCGGCAGGCGCCCCAGCGTCTTGGAGAGCAGACCGCCGACGGAGTCGACGTCGTCGTCGTCGAGCTCGAGGTCGAACAACTCGCCCAACTCGTCGACGGGCAGCCGGGCACTCACGCGGTAGGAGCCTTCGCCCAGGGCCTCGACCTCCACCACATCGCGGTCGTATTCGTCGGAGATGTCGCCGACCAGCTCTTCGATGAGGTCTTCGAGGGTGACGAGCCCGGCGATGCCGCCGTATTCGTCGACCACCATCGCGAGGTGGTTCGACTCCAACTGCATCTGGCGCAGCGTGTCGTCGACCTTCTTCGATTCGGGGATGAACAGGGGCGGGCGAACGAGTTCGCTCACGCGCATCCGGTCGACCTCGTTCGGGCGCTCGTAGCTCAGCCGCGCCACGTCGCGCAGATAGAGCACGCCGGAGATCTGGTCGACGTTGTCGTTCTCGACCACCGGGATGCGCGAGACGCCCTTGCTGAGAAAGAGGCCGAGGCCGTGGCCGACCGTCGCGTCGTCTTCGATCGTGACCATGTCGGTGCGCGGGATCATCACTTCGCGCACCACCGTGTCGTTGAACTCGAGGATCGAGTGGATCAGCTCGCGATCGTCTTCTTCGAGCACGTCGAGTTCGGTTGCCTCGTCGACCATGCTGAGCAGTTGCTCCTCCGACGAGAAGGTGCCCGAACGCGGGCGGCCCGGCGTGACCCGGTTGCCGATCGCGACCAGCGCGTTCGCCACCGGCCCGAGCACGACGCGCACGAGGTGCACCGGCACGGCTCCGTAGCGGAGCACCGGCCGCGCGTGAACGCGCCCGACGCTGCGGGGGCTCGAACCCACCAGCACGAAGGAGACCGCCGTCATGATCGCCGCCGAGAGCACGAGAGCCAGCCAGAGCACGTCGATCGAGAAGGCGAACGCGATGGTGACGAGCACCGCCGCCGTGGTCTCGAACACGACGCGGGCGAAGTTCACGGCGTTGATGTGGGCGCCCGGGTCGTCGGCGATGGCGCGCAGGGAGCGTTTGGCCCGATAGCGGTCGGCGAGCTCCAGGATGTCGGAGCGCGACAGTGACAGCACCGCGGAGTCGACGGCCGCGAAGAGGCCGCCGAACGCCACGAGGACGAAGGCCGCTATCAGGAACAGGGCTATGGTCATGCCGGGCGGCGACGCTCGCTCATTGCGAAGCCGACCAGGATGTCGCGCTGGATGCCGAACATCTCCTTCTCCTCCTCAGGCTCGGCGTGATCGAAGCCGAGCAGGTGCAGGATGCCGTGGGTGGTGAGCAGCAACAGCTCTTCGAGGGTCGAGTGCCCGGCCGTCTGGGCCTGCGATTCGGCCACCTGCGGGCAGAGCACGACGTCGCCGAGGAGGCCGGCCGGCGTCGGCGCGTCTTCGGTTCCCGGACGCAACTCGTCCATCGGGAAGCTCAACACGTCGGTGGGGCCCGGCTCGTCCATCCACTGCACGTGCAGCTGCTCCATCGCCGCTTCGTCGACCAGCACGATCGCGAGCTCTGCATCCGGGTGCACGTGCATCTGGTCGAGCGCGTAGCTCGCCAGCCGCAGCAGTGCCGTCTCGTCGACCGGAACCGAGCTCTCGTTGTTGATCTCAATACTCACGAAACGTCGTCCTTATCGTTTGCCGCGGTTGTAGCGACGATCGCGTTCGTTGCCGAACTCGGGGGCGTGGCCGGCGTGTTCGCGACGGGCCATCTGCACCTGATCGTATTTGGTGTAGGCGTCGACGATCTCGCCCACCAGGGTGTGGCGCACCACGTCGGCGCTGGTGAGCGTGGCGAAATGGATGTCGTCGATGCGGTCGAGGATGCGTGTCACGATCTGCAGTCCGCTCGTTCCGGTGGGCAGGTCGACCTGCGTGATGTCCCCCGTGACCACCATCTTCGAACCGAAGCCGAGCCGGGTGAGGAACATCTTCATCTGCTCGGGCGTGGTGTTCTGTGCCTCGTCGAGCACGATGAACGAGTTGTTGAGCGTGCGACCGCGCATGTAGGCCAGCGGTGCAACCTCGATGGTGCCGGTGGCGAGGAGCTTCGGCACGATCTCCGGATCCATCATCTCGTTGAGCGCGTCGTAGAGCGGCCGCAGGTAGGGGTCGATCTTGTCGGTGAGCGTGCCCGGGAGGTAGCCCAGGCGCTCGCCGGCTTCGACGGCCGGACGGGTCAGGATGATGCGCTCGACCTCTTTGCGCTGCAGCGCCTGCACGGCCTTCGCCATGGCGAGGTAGGTCTTGCCCGTTCCCGCCGGACCGATGCCGAACACGATGGTGTTCTCGTCGATCGCGTCGACGTAGTCTTTCTGACCCGTGGTCTTCGGCCGCACGCTCTTGCCGCGGGCGGTGAGAATGGCCTGGCTCAACAGTTCGGCCGGGCTCGCGGCCCGATCGTTCTCGAGGATGCGCGCTGACGACGAGACCTCGACAGGCGTGAGGTCTTGGCCGTTGCGCACCATCAGCAGCAGCTCCTCCACCAGTCGGCGGGCGGCATCCACCTGATCGGCGTCGCCCCTCAGCGTGATGTCGTTGCCGCGCACTAGCACGGTGACCAGCGGGAACTGCCGCTCGATGGTGGTGAGCAGGCGATCTTGAGGACCGAGGAGGCGCACCATCTCGATTCCGTCGATGTGGAGGCGCGCTTCGGCCTCCGGGGAGTGCGGGTTCGGTGTGGGTGCGGTGTCAGCCCTGTCCAAGGGTTCCTTCCTCGAGGCCGCCTCCGAGCACGTGAGCATGCACGTGGAAGACGGTCTGCCCGGCGTTCGGGCCGGTGTTGAAAATGAGTCTGAAGTCGCCGTCGGTCAATTCGTCGGCGAGGGACTTCGCGACGGCGACCATCTCAGCGAGAAGACCAGGGTCTCCCGCTGCCAGTTCGACCACGTCGCGGTAGCGCTCGGTCTTGGGCACCACGAGCACGTGCACGGGGGCCTTCGGCGCGATGTCGGGGAACGCGATGACCCGGTCGGTCTCGGCGAGGATCGTCGCCGGGATCTCCCGGGCGACGATGCGGCTGAAGATCGAGGGGGAATCGGTTTCGGTGGACATGGCTCCATTGTAGTTTTGGCACCCGCTGAACGGACCGGCTGTGGACAACTGGGAGCCGGGGTTCGCTACAAGCGTGCCTGTGCAGGAGCGGAGGCAGAAGCAGGCGAGGCGCTACCAGCGCCCCAGCGCCGCGTTGATGACGGCGAGCGCCGCCGGGCCTGCGCTCGACGTGCGCAGCACCTCGTCGCCGAGTCGCACCGCCTGCGCTCCCGCAGCCGTCAGCACGTCGAGTTCATGGGGCGAGATGCCGCCCTCCGGACCGACGACCAGCAGCACCGGAGCCTCGGCACCCTCGGCGAACGAGATCTCGGTGAGCCGCACGCCCGCGGTCGGCTCGAGCACGAGCATCCGGTTCTCCGCGGCGAGCGCGCGCAGCCCCGCGAGATCGGCGAGCCCGCTCACCACGGGCACGAACGGCCGGATCGACTGCTTCGCCGCTTCGCGCACGATGCTCGACCAGCGCTCGATGCCCTTGGCGACCTTCGGCCCGCTCCAGCGGGAGATCGACCGCTCGGCCTGCCAGGGAACGACCCCGGAGACGCCCAGCTCCGTGGCGGTCTGCACGGCCAGCTCGTCGCGATCGCCCTTCGCCAGTGCCTGCACGAGCACGAGCTGCGGCGCGGGCTCCGGATGCACGACCACGGCCTCCACGCGTAGCTCCAACTCGCGCGGCTCCACCCGCGTCACGACACCGCTGACGACCAGCCCCTGACCGTCGCCGATCGCCGTGTGCTCGCCCACACGCATCCGGTTCACCGTCGTCGCGTGGCGTGCCTCGTCGCCCGAGAGCAGCACCACATCGCCCACTTCGTGCGGGGCCGTTGCGAGGTCGTCGCGCAGGAACAGGGAACTCACCGGCGAACCAGCCGATCAGACGTTCAGGAAGCGGTCGCGCAGCTTCGCGAACAAGCCCTGCTGGAAGTGACCGAGCGTCGGCGCGGGGTACTTGTGCGCGTTCGCGAGCTGCTTCATCAGCTCCTTCTGCTTGTGGTCGAGCTTCGTGGGCGTCACCACCTGGATGCCGACCCGCAGGTCGCCGCGGCCGTTGCCGCGCAGGTGCGTGATGCCGCGGCCCTTGACCGTCAGCACCTCGGCGCTCTGCGTTCCGGGCTTGATCTCGATCTCGATGTCGCCGTCGAGCGCCTGGATGGTGGTGGTGGTGCCGAGCACCGCATCCCACATCTGCACCTCGAGGGTGCAGAGCAGGTCGTCGTCGTTGCGCGAGAACACGTCGTGGTGACGCACCTTCATCTCGAGGTAGACGTCGCCCTGCGGGCCGCCGGCCGGGCCGACCTCGCCCTGGCCGGGCAGCTGCAGCCGCAGACCGGTCTCGACGCCGGCCGGGATGTCGACCGGGATGGTGCGGCGTGCACGAACGCGGCCCTGGCCCTGGCAGGTGGGGCACGGGTTCGGGATGACGGTGCCGTAGCCGCGGCAGGTGCCGCAGGGAGCGCTGGTGACGACATTGCCGAGGAGCGACCGCACGGTGCGCTGGATCGAACCCGAGCCGCCGCAGATGTCGCAGGTGACGGGCGAAGTGCCGGGCTGGCAGCATGAACCGTTGCAGGTGTCGCAGACCACGGCCGTGTCGACCTCGAGGTCGCGGTGGGTTCCGAAGATGACCTCGCCGAGGTCGACCTCCACGCGCAGCAGGGCGTCTTGGCCGCGCTCTTCGCGGGACTTCGGGCCACGGGATGCGCCGCCCTGGCCGCCGAAGAAGGTCTCGAAGATGTCTCCGAAGCCCCCGAATCCGCCGGCACCGCCCGCGCCGCCGAAGCCGGCCTGAGGGCCGCGGTCGTAGTCGCGCCGCTGGCCGGGGTCGCTCAGCACGTCGTAGGCATGGGTGACCTGCTTGAACTTCTCCTGAGCATCCGGGCTCGGGTTCACATCGGGGTGCAGCTCACGGGCCAACCTGCGGTAGGCCTTCTTGATCTCTTCGGGTGTCGCTTCGCGCGAGACGCCGAGCACGTCGTAATGGTCAGCCACCAGGGGCTTCTCCTTTGTTCGATGAGGGTCGTGTAGCTGTGGAGGAGAGAACGGTCAGCTCGCGCTGCCCGAGTCTCCGAGAGTGCGGGACAGATAGCGCGCCACGGCGCGCACCGCCGAGATGTTGCTCGAGTAGTCCATGCGAATGGGGCCGAGCACGCCGAGACGGGAGACCGACGTTCCGATGCCGGAGTAACCGGAGGCAAGAATGGACGTCTCGCCGAGCCCGAACGATTCGTTCTCGCGGCCGATCGAGACCGTGATGCCGCGCTGGTCTGCTTCCATCTCGCTGAACAGGCGGAGCAGCACCACCTGCTCCTCCACCGCTTCGAGCACCGGGAGGATGCTGCCGTGGAAGTCGTCTTCGGTGCGCACCAGATTGGCGGCGCCGGCGATCAACAGTTTCTCCTGGCGGTTCGCGGTCACCTGCTCCTGCAGGATGCTCGCCACCACCTCGACCGTCGGAGCATGTTCGTGGGGGAAACGGTCGGAGACACCGGTGAGGGCGCTGGCGGCCTCGGTGAGCCCCAGACCGCCGATCGTCTCATTCAGACGGGACCGCAGCTCGCCGATCAGCTGCTCGTCGGTCTCGGCCGGCACATCCACCACCCGCTGATCGACGTGCCCGCTGTCGGTGATGACCACCGTCATGAGGCGCCGCGGCGTGAGCGAGACGACCTCGACGTGCCGCACCCGTGCCTGCGAGAGCGAGGGGTACTGCACCAGGGCCACCTGATGGGTGAGCTGCGAGAGCAGACGGACGGTGCGAGCGAGCACGTCGTCGACGTCGACGCTCGAACCCAGAAAGGTCTCGATGGCGTGTCGCTGGGCGAGGCTCAGCGGACGGAGGTCGGAGAGGTGGTCGACGAAGAGGCGGTACCCCTTGTCGGTGGGCACCCGGCCGCTCGACGTGTGGGGGGCCGTGATCAGCTCTTCTTCTTCGAGCAGCGCCATGTCGTTGCGGATGGTGGCCGCCGAGACGCCGAAGGAATGCCGTTCGGCGATGCTCTTCGAGCCGACGGGCTCGCGCGAGGCCACATAGTCTTGCACGATCACGCGAAGCACTTCGAGGCTGCGTTCTGAGACCATCAGGAACACCTTCCTCGTGTTGGCACTCACCTCACTGGAGTGCCAATTATATCTCTGATCGGGCGTGGACGGTTCCGAACACCCCTGATCCAAATCATTGCCGCCCGGGTAGCCCGGGCGCTATCTTGTGTCTGAGCACGACCTCGAGCGCCCGCACGAGCCCGTGAGCCGCTTCTCCCACCGTCTGAAAGGCGCGAGACATGACTGACCCCAACGCAACACCGCCGTACGACCCGGCTTCCGGCCAGCCCACTCCCCCGCCCGGACAAGCGACGCCTCCTCCCGGCTACCAGGCCCCGCCCCCCGGTTACCAGGCGCCCCCGCCCGGCTACCAGGCCCCGCCGCCCGGTTACCAGGGCGCCCCGGTCGCCGCCGCGCCGCTCTCGCCCGCCGAAGACAAGCAGTGGGCCTTCCTCGGTCAGCTCGGTGGCATCCTCGGCTTCATTCCGCCGCTGATCATCTGGCTCATCTTCAAAGACCGCGGCCCCCTCACCAACCAGGAGGCCAAGGAGTCGCTGAACTTCCAGATCACGGTCGCGATCTTCGCCGCCGGGCTGTACATCATCGGCATGATCACGCTGTTCATCTTCATCGGCGGCCTGTTCCTCTTCCTGGCCTGGGCCGTGCAGATCGTCGGCCTCATCTTCGCGATCATCGCGGGCGTGAAGGTCAACCAGGGCGGAACCTACCGCTACTTCTTCAACTTCCGCTTCATCAAGTAGGTTCGGCGCGGACTTCTCCAAACGTCGCGGTGACCGATGCCCTCTACAGGGCCGGTTGCCGCGACGTTTGTCGTTGTCCGGCCACAACGGGTCAGGTGAGGCGGCGCACGACCGCGTCGGCGAGGAGGCGGCCCTGCAGGGTGAGTTCGAGGGTGCCGCGGAGGGCTGCGGGGCCGTCGACCAGGCCGTCGGCGATGAGGCCCGCGACCTCTCGCCGCGCCGCCGGCGCGAGCGTCGCGATGCGGAGGGCGCCCCGCACTCGGGTGAGCAGCAGCACGCGCTCGAGTTCGCGCGCAGCCTCTCCGATCGTCTCGCGGCCCGCCGCCGGCGACTCGCCCGCCGCGATGCGCTGAGCAAAGGCGGCCGGATGCTTGACGTTCCACCACCGCGTCGACCCCACGTAGCTGTGCGATCCGGGCCCGATGCCCCACCAGTCGTGACCCACCCAGTAGCCGAGGTTGTGCCTCGAACGGTGCGACGCACCGCGGGCCCAGTTGCTCACCTCGTACCACTCGTAACCCGAGGCTCCGAACGCGGCATCCGCTCGCTCGTACATGTCGGCCTGCAGGTCGTCCGAGGGCGCGATCACCTGCCCCGACCGGATCTGCCGCGCGAGCTTCGTGCCGTCTTCGACGATCAGGGCGTAGGCTGAGACGTGGTCGGGTTCGTTCGCGAGCACCGCGTCGATGGAGCGCTGCCAGTCGTCGAGCGTCTCGCCCGGCGTGCCGTAGATGAGGTCGAGGCTGACATCGAGACCGGCGTCTTTCGCCCACCGCACCACCTCGGGCACGCGCAGAGGATCGTGGGTGCGCTCCAGCGTGGCGAGCACACTCGGCACCGCCGACTGCATCCCGAAGCTGACGCGGGTGAATCCGGCATCGGCGAGGGTGCGCAGGTAGGCGGCGTCGACCGAGTCCGGGTTCGCCTCGGTGGTGACCTCGGCGCCGTCGGCGAGACCCCAGGTGTCTCGCGCCGCGCGAAGCATTGCGGCGAGCTGGGTGGCCGGCAGCAGCGTGGGCGTGCCGCCGCCGAAGAACACGGTCGAGGCCGGTCGGCGCGGATACCCGGATGCGTCGAGCACGCCGGCCGCGAACCGCATCTCCTCGATCGCCTGAGACGCGTAGTCGCTCTGCTTCACGCCGCGGAGCTCGGTGGCCGTGTAGGTGTTGAAGTCGCAGTAGCCGCAGCGCACGCGGCAGAACGGCACGTGCACGTAGAGGCCGAAGTCGCGGGAGGCTGCGGGCGCGGCAGTCGACTCCGGAGCGGCTGACGCATCCGGGGCATCCGTCGCGCCGGGCCTGGGCAGCAGCCCGTCCGCAGGGGCCGGATCGCCCACCGGCAAGAGAGAAGGCACGAGCCCGCCTATGCGCCCTTGCTCGGCATGAGCGCGCGGAGGTAACGGCGGGTGGCGCGCGCCTGCACGATGCGCAGCACCGGCAGTCCGAGGCGGTAGAACCACGTGCTCGGGCGCGAGAAGGCGCGCACGACGATCCACACCGAATCGTCGGAGAGGTGCTCGACGACGAAGCTCTCTTCTCCGGACTCCGGATGCCCGGGCAGGGTGCCGTAGGCGAATCCGATGCGACCGGGCTCGTTCACCAGGTAGACCACGCGGATCGGCGCCCGAAAACGCAGGCCGAAGGCACGGACGGTGAGCTCGGCGGTGGTGCCGGCCGAGACGAGCGGGGTGCCGTCTTCGCCGTATCCCTGCTCCGGGTGCGCGGCGCGGGGTCCGACAGGAGTGCCGGACTCGTCGAAGACGAGCCCCGCGTAATCGGTCGTACTGGGGCCGGCGGGCTGGATGTCGCCCACCGTGATGCCGGCGCCGCGTTGTACGCCCCAGGCCATCAGCTTCGCCGACGCGACCTCGAAGCGCTCGGTGCCGGAGCCCAGACGTGCGCGGCGCTCCATCGGGTGGAAGCCCTTCGGCGGGAAGTAGAGCAGATCTTCGGCCTGCGTGGCACCCACCGCCGCGTAGCTGAGGGGCACCTCGGAGCGCGGAACCGAGCGTGCCGTCGTCGTTCCCGGCACGCCTACTTGTCCTTCTTCTTCTCGGTGTCGCCCGAGAGCGCGGCGATGAAGGCCTCCTGGGGCACCTCGACCCGGCCCACCATCTTCATGCGCTTCTTGCCCTCTTTCTGCTTCTCGAGGAGCTTCCGCTTGCGGGTGATGTCACCGCCGTAGCACTTGGCCAGAACGTCTTTGCGCATCGCGCGGATCGACTCGCGCGCGATGATGCGGGCGCCGATCGCGGCTTGGATCGGCACCTCGAACTGCTGCCGCGGGATGAGCTCGCGGAGCCGCCCGGTCATCAGCACGCCGTAGGCGTAGGCCTTGTCGCGGTGCACGATGGCACTGAACGCGTCGACCTGTTCGCCCTGCAGCAGGATGTCGACCTTCACCAGGTCGGCCTCGGCCTCGCCCGCGGGCTCGTAGTCGAGGCTGGCGTAGCCCGCGGTCTTCGACTTCAGGTTGTCGAAGAAGTCGAACACGATCTCGCCGAGCGGCATCGTGTACTTGATCTCCACCCGGTCTTCACCGAGGAACTCCATGCCCTGCAGCGTGCCGCGTCGGCTCTGGCAGAGCTCCATGATCACGCCCACGTAGTCTTTCGGCGCGAGGATCGCGGCGTTCACCACCGGCTCCGCCACGCTCACGATCTTGCCGCCCGGGAACTCGCTCGGGTTCGTGACCGTGATCGTCTTCTTGTCTTCGGTGGTGACGTTGTAGATGACCGACGGCGCCGTGGCGATGAGGTCGAGACCGAACTCGCGCTCGAGCCGCTCGGAGATGATCTCGAGGTGCAGGAGGCCGAGGAAGCCGCAACGAAAACCGAATCCGAGGGCGACGGATGTCTCGGGCTCGTAGACCAGGGCCGCGTCGCTGAGCTTCAGCTTGTCGAGCGCCTCGCGGAGCGCCGGGTAATCGGTGCCGTCGAGCGGGTAGAGGCCCGAGAACACCATCGGCAGCGGCTCGGTGTAACCGGGCAGCGCGACCGTGGCGGGCTTCGAGGCGGTGGTGACGGTGTCGCCGACCTTCGACTGCCGCACGTCTTTCACGCCCGTGATGAGGTAGCCGACCTCGCCGACGCCGAGGCCCTTGGAGGGCGTCGGCTCAGGGCTGCTCACCCCGATTTCGAGGATCTCGTGTGTCGCCCGGGTCGACATCATCTGGATGCGCTCGCGCGGACTCAGGTGCCCGTCGATCATGCGCACGTAGGTGACCACGCCGCGGTAGGCGTCGTAGACCGAGTCGAAGATCATGGCGCGAGCCGGCGCATCCGGATCTCCCACCGGAGCGGGGATGAGCTCGGTCACGCGATCGAGCAACGCCTCGACGCCCATGCCGGTCTTGCCGCTCACGCGCAAGACGTCGTCGGGGCTGCCTCCGATGAGGCTCGCGAGTTCTTTCGCGTACTTCTCGGGGTCGGCCGCCGGCAGATCGATCTTGTTGAGCACCGGGATGATGGTGAGGTCGTTCTCGAGCGCCAGGTAGAGGTTCGCGAGGGTCTGCGCCTCGATGCCCTGCGCCGCGTCGACCAGGAGGATGGCGCCCTCGCAGGCCGCGAGGGATCGGCTCACCTCATAGGTGAAGTCGACGTGCCCGGGGGTGTCGATCATGTTCAGGGCGAAGGTCTGGTCGCCGAGGCGCCACGGCATGCGCACCGCTTGACTCTTGATGGTGATGCCGCGCTCGCGCTCGATGTCCATGCGGTCGAGGTATTGGGCGCGCATGTCGCGGTCGCTCACCACGCCGGTGATGCCGAGCATCCGGTCGGCCAGGGTCGACTTGCCGTGGTCGATGTGCGCGATGATGCAGAAGTTGCGGATGAATGCGGGGTCGGTGGAGGCGGGCTGAAGGGCCTTCAGGGCTGTGGGGCTCACGCATTCCTCTGGGTCGTCGGTGCCGTGGCGCGCCGAATGACGGGACGACCTATTCTGCCATGCCCTGCCGTGAAGGCCGATCGTTCGATTGAATTGGGTTATGGCCATCTTTCTCACCGGCGCGACCGGGTTCATCGGTTCGGCAGTTCTCCGTCAACTTCGTGCACAGGGCCGGGAGGTCGTGGCGCTGGTGCGCAACGCCGATCAGATCCCCGCGATCGAATCCACCGGCGCCCGTGCGGTGCTCGGCACCCTGACCGACCGCGAGGTCATCAGCCACCTCGCTCTCGAGAGCGACGGGGTCATCCATCTGGCCGCCCACGACTCCGATGCGGCGGCCGTCGACGACGCCTTCGTCTCCGCCGTGTTCTCCGGGCTCGAGGGCAGCGACAAGCCCTACGTGCACACCGGCGGCGCCTGGGTGTTCGGATCGGGCGCCTCCATCACCGAGAGCACGCCGTTCGACCCGCCGGCGATCACCGCCTGGCGGCTGCCGATCGAGGCGCGGGTGCGGAGTGCGGAGGGCATCAAGACGACGATCATCGCCCCGGGCATCGTGTTCGGGCAGGGTCGCGGAATTCCTTCGGTGATTCAGGATGCGCCGCGCGGTTCGGGCGTCGCCCCCGCTCTCGCTCTGGTGGGGTCGGGCGAGCAGCACTGGACGACCGTGTTCGTCGACGAC
The DNA here is from genome assembly GCF_024979235.1 of Herbiconiux aconitum. Lineage (NCBI taxonomy): Bacteria > Bacillati > Actinomycetota > Actinomycetes > Micrococcales > Microbacteriaceae > Herbiconiux > Herbiconiux aconitum. The sequence goes on along the minus strand of NZ_JANLCM010000003.1, from coordinate 40,378 downwards.
CTCGCCGAACTGTACCTTCTCGCCTTCGACCTGGCCGACGCCGGGTCGTACTACATCGGCGCAAGCGGCCAGAACCCCACCGTGCGCGAGCTCGGTGAGGCGGCGGCATCCGCTGCGGGGCTCGACGGACGGGTCACACCGTCATCGGTCGAAGAGACGCGGGCCCGGCTCGGCGCTCCCTTTGCGGACGCCCTGATGCTCGACCAGCAGGCCACCGGATCGGCGGCGCGCATCGACCTCGGCTGGGAGCCGAACGGCCCGTCGCTCGTCGACGAGCTCCGGGCGGGCACGTACTTGGGTTAGCTGTAGTGCTAGCTGCCTCGGGCGCCGTGCTTCGCGCGGCGTCCTCGGGCGTCGCCGGTCCCTGCCCGGCGCCGCGCGACATGTTCGCGTGCGGTCGCTGGCGCGGCCGCGCGCTCACCCTGGCTTGGCTGGGAGCGGCCCGTTGCGTTCGCCTCCCGCGCCGACCACCCCGGAGCGTTCGAGAGCAGCGCGCTGCGTTCGCCTCCCATGCCGACCACCCCGGGGCGTTCGAGAGCAGCGCGCTGCGTTCGTCTCCCGTCCCGACCACCCCGGGGCGTCGAGCAGGGCCCGTTACGTTCGGTCCTGGCGCCTGCCTGTCGGAAACGACGGACTCTTGCGCAATCGAACCGAAAGTGCGGAGCCTCACCCCGCTCATTCGCGAACCTTTCCTCCCGTTCTCGTTCCGCGGCTGCGAGTTTGGCGGTGTGTCGGCTGCGGGCCGCTCGGGCCCGATCGAGTGGGCACGTTTCGTCGCCAGACGCGTGCTGCGGCGACAAAACGTGCCCACTCGATCTCGCTGCCGCGGCGCCGGCACGCGCGACACTTACACGGCGCGGGCGACCTCGGTGGGGGTGATGAACGCACCCTCGGCCTCCACACGGTGCACGAGAGCCACGAGGCGCGCGTTGATGGGGGCCTCGAGGCGGGCGGCGTACGCCTCGCGCACGACCGCGCCGTTCAAGTGGTCGATCTCGGTGAGCTGACCGCGACGGATGCTCTGCAGCGTCGAACCCGGATTCGGCGTCTTTCCGACACGGCGCGACATCAACAGGGGCAGGAGTCGGGCGACCGGCCGGGGCGCGGCGGCGAACACTCGCAGGAGCGGATCACTCAGACCGAGCAACGTCTCGAAGTGCACACCGCGGGCGCGGGCGACGCCGACGGCCTCGCGCATGCTGTCGGTGAGCACGGCGCGCAGTCGCGGATCGGCGATCGTGTTCTGCACCGAGTGGCCGGTGATGGCGGGGAGGGCGTTGACCTGGTTGACGATCAGCTTGGTCCACTGCGCACCCGCGAAGTTGTGGGTGACCTCGATCGGCATGAACGCGCCGAGGGTGGCGGTGGCGAGGCGGAGTGCCGCGTCGCCGGGCGCCGGCGCGGTGGGGTTGGCCGGCGCGACGCGGTCGGCGGAGCCGGCCTGCGCGGCCGGGTCGAGCCGCACCGCGGGCAGGCCGAGGTAGGTCGCGGCGGGGGTCGTGATCGACACCTCGCCCGGCGACAGGTACGACGCGGCGAACAGCGCCAACCCGCCCACCACCGCTGTCGCCGGAAGCTGTGCGGCCGCGGCCTCCGCCCCACCCAGGCCGTTCTGCACCACCACGAGAGGCACGCCCCTCAGTGACTCGGCGTTCTCGGCGAGCGCGATGTGCGCATCCTGAGCCTTCACTGTCAGCACCGCGAGATCGGGTCGCTCTTCGAGAGCAGCGGATGCGTGGGGCCGAGCCGTGTGCTCGCCCCAGTGCCCGCTGAGGTGCAGGCCGCGCTGCTGCAGTGCGTCGAGCTGAGCACCCCGAGCGGTCACCGCCACCTGGTGGCCGGCGCGGTCGGCCAGCGCCGCGATGACTCCGCCGACGGCTCCGGCGCCGATGACGGCGATCCGCATCAGAGATCGAGACCGTAGGCGCGCGTGGGCTCGATGCCGGGCGGATTCTCGCGCTCCGACATCCGGGCGAACCCCATCGATTCGTACAGGCGGTGTGCCACCACCATGTCGGTTCCGCTGTTCATCACGACGCGGCTCGCACCACGGCTGCGCGCGGTGTCGAGCACGAATTCGGTGAGCAGGCGCCCGATGCCGCGACCGCGGGCGCCCGGATCGACGGCCAGCAGCCGGAACTCCAGCTCGCCCGCCCGACCCAGTTCGGTCAGCGCCTCGCCTGCACGGGGCAGCGTCACCGAGCCCAGGATGTCGCCGGTCGCGACATCCACGGCCACCCACACCTCGGCCACGGTGGCGTGCATCTCGACGGCGCGCACGTTGTCGGCGTACTCTCCGCCGATCTCGTAGTCGTGCGCGTAGGCGGCGAAACGCTGCCGCGACACCGCTTCGTACTCCTCAGGGCGGATCAGGCGCACCTCGATGCGAGGCGGCTCCGGCAGCCGGCGGATTCCCTCGAGCAGATAGTCGAGCGAGGCAGCGGCGCAGAAGCGCACCCAACCCTCCCCCATCCGACCGAACGCGCTCCCCGGCGCCACGGCGACGCGCTGCTCGAGCAGGAAGCGTTCGGCCCACTCGGCCACGTCGCCCCGGCTCGCGTGGGAGACATCCACCCACAGGTAGAAGGCGCCCGCAGGGTCGAGATAACGGATGCCACGCTCACGCAGCATCTCCGTGGCCCGCGCGAGGTTCTCGCGGTAGTGCGTGCCCGCATCCGTCACCGACTGCTGCGGACCGGTCAGCGCCGCGACCACCGCGCGCTGGGCCGGCGTGTTGACGCAGCTGATCATGGCTTCTTGCGCCGAGCGGAGCAGGGGGGCGAACCCGGGAGGCGTCAGCAGCCAGCCGACCCGAGCCCCGGTGAGTGCGTAGGTCTTCGACGCCGAGAAGACGGTGAACACGCGGTCGTCATCGCCGACGCCGGGGCTCGCCAAGCTGGCCATGCTCACGTGCGGGGTGCCGTAGGTGAAGCGCTCGTAGACCTCGTCGCTGATGACCCAGAGGTCGTGTTCGCGGGCGAAGTCGAGCAGGCCCTGCATCGTCGGGCGGTCGAAGACGGCGCCGAGCGGGTTCGAAGGCGAGTTCACGATGATCACGCGGGTGCGATCGGTGACGAGACGCTCGAGTTCGACGAGGTCGGGCACGAAGGCGTTCTCGGGCCGCAGCGGGTAAGGCACGGCGGTGGCCGAGAGCAGGTGGGCGTTCATGGTGAAGGTGGTGTACCCCGGATCGGGTACCAGCACCTCGTCGCCCGGGTCGAGCAGCAGGCCCATGGCCAGGTGCAGGCCCTGGGTGGCGCCGTTCGTCACCCAGACGCGTTCGGGGTCGGTGAGGATGCCGTTGTGCTCCGCCACCGTGCGCACGATCGCTTCGCGGAGCTCGGGGATGCCGCCGTTCGGCGTGTAATCGGTGTCGTCTGCCAGCCAGGCGCGGGAGCCGGCATCCAGCGTCGCCGGGTCGACGGGCACGTCGGGCTCGCCGATCACGAGGGAGATGACATCGTCGAGCGATTGGGCCAATTCGAAGATGCGACGGATGCCGGAAGGTGGCACCGATTCGGTGTGCAGGGCGAGACGAGGCATAGGGTTTAACGCTACCGCTCCCGGTCGGATTGTTCGGGCGCGCGAGAACTGGTAATGTTGCCTGTTGGCTTACGCATCCACATGTTTTCTGCTGGGTGCGAACAGCGAGTGGCTCTCTCCGCGGCCCAGCCGCAGCGGACCACCGCACCGCACTCATCCGAATCAGATACAGAGGTTACTTCCGTGGCAAACATCAAGTCGCAGATCAAGCGCATCGGCACCAACAAGAAGGCGCAGGAGCGCAACAAGGCCGTCAAGAGCGAGCTCAAGACCGCCATCCGCGCCACCCGCACCGCCGTCGTGGCCGGTGACAAGGACCAGGCTGCGGCCGCCTTGCTCATCGCCGGCAAGAAGCTCGACAAGGCGGCGTCGAAGGGCGTCATCCACAAGAACCAGGCGGCCAACAAGAAGTCGGCCATCGCCAAGCAGGTCGCCGCGCTCTGATCCTGCGCTGCACACGAAAAAGGGCCCCGCTTCGGCGGGGCCCTTTTCGTGCGCCGGGGTGATTCCTGCGTGCTCGGAGTGGCCCAGAACGACGGACTATTGTGCGTTTGCACGAAAACGACGGAGCCATGGTCCGCGGGGGCGGGCGAGCTCCGTCGTTTCGGATGCGTGAGAGGGCGGGTTAGAGAGTGCCTCGGGAGGAGACGATGCCGATCATGCGCTCGAGCGCGAACACCGGATCGCGGCCGGCGCCCTTGACGCTCTCGTCGGTCTCGGCGAGCACCTGGATGCTGCGGCCGAGGCCCTCGCTGGTCCATCCCGAGAGATCGCGGCGCGCCCGATCCACCTGCCACGGAGCCATGCCGAGCTGCCCGGCCAGCTGGCCCGAGCCGCCCCGAGTGCCGAGCACCTTGGCCATCGTGCGCAGTTTCATCGCGAACGCGGCCACGATCGGCACCGGATCGGCACCCGAGGCGAGCGCGTGGCGGAGAAGCGCGAGCGAGTCGCCGTAGTTGCCGGCGATGGCGGAGTCGGCCACGACGAACGCATTCGTCTCCACCCGTCCCGCGTAGTAACGCTCGACGGTGACCTCGGTCACTTCTTCGCCCGTGTCGGACACGAGTTGCGCGCACGCTGCCGAGAGCTCGGCGAGGTCGTCGGAGAATGCGGAGACGAGAGCCCGGATCGCCCCCGGAGTCGCGCGTTTTCCTGCCGCACGGAACTCCGCCGAGGCGAACTCGTACTTGTCGGCGTCGCGCTTGATCTCGGCGCAGACGACCTCGATCGCGACACCGGTGGCGGCCCGAATCGCTTCGAGCAGCTTCTTGCCGCGAACACCGCCGCCGTGGCGCATCACGATGTAGGTGTCGTCGGCGGGGTAGCCGAGGTACGCGATCGCATCGTCGATGAACGCATCCGTGCACTTCTCCACGGCGGACACCCGGATGAGCCGCGGCTCGTTGAACAGCGACGGGCTCGCGAGCGAGAGCAGCTCGCCCGGCGTGTAGGAGGCGGCGTCGACGTCGGTGATCTCGAGGCTCGGATCTTCGGCCTTCAGCAGGTCGCGCAGCTGCCGGATGGCGCGCTCGGCGAGGAAGGTCTCGGCCCCCGTGACGAGCAAGACGGCTGCCGGGCGCACCTGGTTCCACTCGAGTTGCGGGATCGCCGCTTTCGCGGCCGGTTTGGCCGCGGATCTGCCGCGCGCGACTGCCATGCTGACTCTCCCGTCGATCGGCATTCAGCCTAGCCGCCGCGACCGACACGAGACGCCGGTCGGAGCTACGGCGGCTCGCCCTTTTCCGTCCAGATCGCGAGGGTGGCGGAGGTGCCCGACACCACGATCAGGCCTTCGAGGTCGGTGCGGAAGGCGCGGGTGCCGACCCGGCCCAGGATGCCGAGGAGCCGGTCGGTGGGGTGACCGTAGCTGTTTCCCTCCCCCACCGAGACCAGGCCGATGACCGCACGGATGTCGCCGTACAGCCGCTCGCTCTGATCGGCGCTGCCGTGGTGGGCGACCTTCACGACGTCGACGGGGCCGATCCGGTTCGCCGCACGCACCGCATCCTGAGCCTGCTCGCCGAGGTCGCCGAGGAAGATGAGACGTAACGGACCGGTGAAGAGCACCGTCACACTCGCCTCGTTGCCGGCGAGAGGTGAGGCCGCACGGGGCCAGAGGATGTCCCAGCGGTAGTCGCCGAAGGCGCCGCTCTGGCCGCGCGCCGCGTCGGCCACCTGAGCTCCGCCGGCGCGGAGCTCGGCGAGCAGCCGCTCGTCGGCGGGTCCGTCGGTCGGCCCGACCAGGACGGTGTCGACGCGACCGATCACGGCGTCGAGACCACCGACGTGATCGCGGTCGTAGTGGGTCAGCACGAGGAGGTCGATGCGGTGCACCTGCATCCGCTCGAGGCAGTCGGCGAGCGGCCGCGGATCGGGGCCGACGTCGACCAGAGCGATCTGGTCGCGACTGTGCAACAGCACGGCGTCGCCCTGACCGATGTCGCAGGCCGCCACCTGCCAGTCGCGCGGAACGGCGGCGGAGCGGGCCAAAGCGCCACCCGCGACCGTGCCGGCCCCCACCACGACGCTCAGCACGGCCAACAGCCCGGCCAGGGGTGCGAGTCTCGGATGCCGACGCGACGCGAACACCGCCACCAAGAACAGCAGCGTGAGCACGACGGTCACCGAGGCGGCCAGCGCACCGTCGGGCACGGGGATGGCCGCGAACGGTGCGCTCGCGAAGAAGCGCGCGACCGCCGCGATCCAGGCCGAGGGAAGCCAGGGCAACCAGGCGACCAGCGCGCCGAGCGACGGAGCGACGACGCCGAGGAGGCAGACGACGAGCCCGAGCACGCTGACCGCCGCGGCCGCGGGCTCGGCGAGGATGTTCGCCGGCAGCGTGTAGGGCGTGATCTGCGGTGTGAGCAGGAAGAGCACCGGCTGGCAGGCGAGCTGCGCGGCCACCGGCACCGCGACGGCCAGCGCGAGCCAGCGGGGCAGGAATCGTTCGCCGACGGATGCGAGGGGCCTCGTGAGCAGCAGGAGCCCGGCAGTCGCGAGAACGGAGAGCGCGAATCCGGCGCTGCGGGCGAGCCACGGATCGAGTGCGAGCAGCACCACCACCGAGAGGCAGAGCGGCGGGAGACCGCTCGACGGGCGACCCGCCGCCAGAGCGACGAGCACGATCACCGCCATCGTGGCTGCCCGGAGCACGCTCGGCTCCGGGGTGACCAGCACGACGAAGAGCCCCAGGACGAGAACGGAGACGCCGACCCGGAGGCGCCGCCGGAGTCCGAGAGCGCCGCCGACCAGCATCACGGCTGACACGACGATCGCGCAGTTGGCACCCGAGACCGCGGTGAGGTGGGTGAGTCCGCTCACCGTCATGGCGTCGTGCAGGGCGGGTACGACGCTGCTGTCGTCTCCGATGGCGAGACCGGCGAGGAGATCGGCTCCGTCGCCCGGGAGGTGGGCCGTCGTATGCCGGAACCCCGTGCGCACCGTGTCGGCCCAGTCGAGATACCAGGGCGGGCCGCGCTCGGCTTGGGGACCGTCGCGCGCGAAGAGGAGGAACTCGTTCGACTCGCCCGCCGCCAAGGGCGTCAGGGTGCCGTGCACGCGGAAGGAACTGCCGATCGGAAGCCGCGCGCCCTGGGCGATGGTGGCGAAGACCAGCGTAGGGGCGCGGGCCTGGGTGCGTGTATCGCCGGCGATGAAAGAGTCGAGTACCGCGTCGACGGTCACACGCTGCCCGTCGGCATCGGCACCGAACGCGGCGCTCGCGGCGGGCTTGGCGACGCCCGTGATCGTCACCAGGGCCTCTCCGGCCCGGGATCGCCCACCCTCGAGCTCCGGCGGATGTCGCAGGTGCCCGAGCGCGAACGCCGACGAGCACACCAGCGCGACGGCGGCCCCCGCGAGCACCACGCTGGGCAGCCGGCCTGTGCGCAGCCGCGCCGAACCACCGCTCACCGCACGAGCGAGGAGGCTCACGGTGGCCGCAGCCGTGATCAGCCACGCTGCGACGGTGGCCGGAGCCGCGAGGTCGGGAGCGCCGGCGAGAAGCCATGCTGCGGCCCAGGCGAGCGCCGCGGGGAGGGCGAGACGGAGGTCGGCGCGCATCGCTCAGACCGTGACCAGATCGCGGAGACCCTCGAAGGTCTTGTCGCCGATGCCCGTGACCTGCAGGAGGTCGTCGACCGAGGTGAACGGGCCGTTCTCCGTGCGCCAGGCGATGATGCGGGCCGCCATCGCGGGCCCGATGCGCGGCAGGCCGTCGAGTTCGAGCTCCGTGGCCGCGTTGAGGTTGACCTTCGCGCCCGCGGCGCCGGACGCCCCTGCGCCGCCCGCGGCTCCCCCTCCGGCAGCGCCGCTCCCAGCGCCAGCCTCACCCGAGCCGTTGGGAGGCGGCACCTCACCCACGGCCAGCACCCGCACCTGCTCGCCGTCGACCAGCGGGCGCGCCAGATTGACGGATGCCTGATCAGCCTGATCAGCCAACCCCCCCGCCGCGGCCACCGCGTCGACGACGCGCGCACCCTCGTCGAGCTCGTAGACGCCCGGTGATGCCACCGCTCCCAGCACGTGCACCAGCAGCACGGCACCCGTACCGTCGGCGTCGCGATCGGGAGGCCCATCGCGTTCGGAGGGAGTCGGGATGGCCGACGCGGCCGCCGCTCCATCCGCTTGCGACCCGGCCGCCGATTCTCCGTCGGAACCGAACGTCGTCGTGACCCCGACCGGTGAGAGCGCGGTGATGAGAACGGAGCACACGAGCCCCACCACCACGAGCACGATCGCCGCACCGATACCGACCCGGACACGAACCGACGGCCCAGCCTCGAGCATCGATGGCCCGACCTGCGGCTCCGATGCGCGCCCAGCCTCCGGCTCCGACGGCAGCCCGACCCCTGGCTCCGGTGGCAGCCCAGCCTCCGGCTCCGACGGCCCGGCATCGAGCTCCGCCCGACGTGCACGGGAAAGGCGCGCCCGCCCGCTCGCCCCGCGTCGCGATCCGAACCCAGCTGCCATGCGGCAAGGCTAGGAACCCGGAGTACCCGCGGGGCGGCCGGACAGACTTCTGTGGATAACTCCTACGAGGCCGGCTTTGTGACGAAGTTGACCAGTCTTGGCGCTCGCGCGACGACGGTCACCACCGTGCGGTCGCCGATCGAGCGCACCACCGAGGGCAGGGCGCGCGCCGCCTCCTCGAGGGCTGCGCCGTCGATCTTCGGCGACACCTCGATGCGGTCACGCACCTTGCCGTCGACCTGAACGACCGCGGTGACCGTCTCTTCGGTCAGGAGCGACGCATCCGCTCCCCGCCAGCCGTAGTTGGCGATGGAGGGCTCGTAGCCGAGCCGCGCCCACATGTCCTCCGCGGTGTACGGCGCGAAGAGCGACAGGCCGAGGGCAACGGTCTCGACGGCTTCACGCACCGCAGGGTCGGAACCGCCGGGGCCGGAGTCGATCGCCTTGCGGGCCGCGTTCACGAGCTCCATCAGGCGCGCGACGACCACGTTGAACTTGAACGACTCGATGAGTCCGGGCGCCTCCGCCAAGAACCGGTGCGTCACGCGCCGCAGGGCACGATCCCCGTCACGCCAGTTCACGGATGCCGGCGACGTCACGTCGCCCACCAGCCGCCAGGCCCGGGCGAGGAACTTCGCCGAGCCGGCCGGCGAGACATCCGACCAGTCGATGTCGTCTTCGGGTGGACCGGCGAACGCCATCGTGAGGCGCACCGCATCCACACCGTGCTCGTCGAGCTGGTCGGAGAGCCGCACCAGGTTGCCCTTCGACTTCGACATCGCCGAACCGTCCATCAGCACCATGCCCTGGTTCAGCAGGGCGCTGAAGGGCTCGGTGAAGCCGACGTAGCCGAGGTCGAACAGCACCTTCGTGATGAAGCGTGCATAGAGCAGGTGCAGGATGGCGTGCGTCACGCCGCCCACGTACTGATCCACCGGCGCCCACTTGTCGACCTCACGCGGATCGAAGGCCTTGGTCTCGTCGTTCGGCGAGAGGAAGCGCAGGAAGTACCAGGAGCTGTCGACGAAGGTGTCCATCGTGTCGGCGTCGCGGAGTGCGGGAGATCCGTCAACCGGATTCGGCACGTTCACCCAGTCCGTGGCCCCACCGAGGGGCGACGTGCCCTTCGGTGTGAGGTTCAGACCCTCGGTCGGCGGCAGCAGCACGGGCAGCTGGTCTTCCGGCACCGGGTATTCTGCGCCGTCGGCGCCGTGGATGATCGGGATGGGCGTGCCCCAGTAGCGCTGCCGTGAGATGAGCCAGTCGCGCAGTCGGTAGTTCTTCGCCGGCCGGCCGGTGCCCGCCGATTCGAGGATCTCGATGATCTTGCGGATCGCGTTCGACTTCGACAGTCCGTCGAGCGGCCCCGAGTTGATCAAGCGCCCCTCGCCGGCCAGCGCGAGGCCGGTGGTGGCGGGGTTGAGGTCGTTGATGTCGGTCGGCCAGTCTTCGGGGAGCTCGTCGCCCTGCATCACCGGAATCGCGCCGGTCACCGGCTGCAGGGTGTCGACCACGACGCGGATCGGCAGATCGAAGGCGCGCGCGAAGTCGAGGTCGCGCTGATCGTGCGCCGGCACGGCCATGACCGCGCCATGCCCGTAATCGGCCAGCACGTAGTCGGCGGCCCAGATGGGCAGCCGCTCGCCGTTCACCGGGTTGATCGCGTAGCGCTCGAGGAAGATTCCCGTCTTCGGCCGGTCGGTGGCCTGACGCTCGGTCTCCGACGACTTCTGCACGTCGGCGAGATAGCTCGCGAAACGCGTGCGCACCTCGTCGGACGGGCCGGTGGCCACGAGATCCTGGGCCAGGTCGGAGTCCGGGGCGACCACCATGAAGGTCGCGCCGTAGAGCGTGTCGGGGCGCGTGGTGAACACGGTCACCGGCTCGTCACGGCCCTCGATGGCGAAGTCGACGTCGGCGCCGATGGAGCGACCGATCCAGTTGCGCTGCATCGCGATGACCTTGGCGGGCCAGGATCCTTCGAGCTGCCGCAGGTCGTCGAGCAGACGGTCGGCGTAATCGGTGATGCGGAAGTACCACTGGGTGAGCTTCTTCTTCACCACGACCGCGCCGGAGCGCTCCGAGGTGCCGTCGGGCAGCACCTGCTCGTTGGCGAGAACCGTCTGGTCGACCGGGTCCCAGTTCACCCAGCTGGCCTTGCGGTAGGCCAGGCCCTTCTCGTACATCTTGAGGAACAGCCACTGGTTCCACTTGTAGTACTCGGGGTCGGAGGTGTGCAGCACGCGATCCCAGTCGAAGGAGGTCGCGTAGCGCTTCATGCTCACGCGCTGCTGCTCGATGTTGTCGTAGGTCCACTCGCGCGGGTCGAGGCCGCGCTTGATCGCCGCGTTCTCGGCGGGCAGGCCGAAGGAGTCCCACCCGATCGGGTGCAGCACGTTGAAGCCCTGCTGCCGCCAGTAGCGCGCGATCACGTCGCCGAGGGCGTATGCCTCCGCGTGGCCCATGTGCAGGTCGCCCGAGGGATAGGGGAACATGTCGAGCACGTATTTGCGGGGGCGCTTGTCGCCCTCGAGGTCGCTCTGGAAGGGCTTCATGTCTTCCCAGATCGGCATCCACTTGTCTTGGATGGCCTGGAAGTCGTAGCGCTCCGCGTCGTCGTGCGACGGACCGGTGGCAGAAGTGTTCTCGATGACCACGTGACTCTCATTCGTTGCTGTGCGCAGGCGACCACCGGCAGCGGCGGCATTGCCAGAGGTGGACGCTCGGGACGGTGCACCCGGGCGCACCAAGCAATAACAGTACTAAAGGTTGCCGTGTTCCCGACGTGAGCGGGCCTGGGGCGCCTCGGCTCCGAGCACCGCGAGCAGCGCTGCCGCCTTCACCCGGGTCTCCTCGACCTCGTCGGCGGCATCCGAGAGCGCCGTGATGCCTCCTCCTGAACCGACGGATGCGCGACCCGGCGTGAGCACGATGCTCCGGATGACCATGGCCAGGTCGATCGATCCGTCGAAGGACAGATACCCGAACGCCCCCGAATAGATGCCGCGCGGGGCGCCCTCGAAGGCCGCCAGGTGCGTCATGGCGCTGCGCTTGGGCGCGCCCGTCATCGAGCCGGCCGGGAAGCAGGCGGCGACGGCATCCGGTGCGCTCACATCCTCAGCCAGGGTGCCCTCGACAGTGCTGACCAACTGGTGCACCTGACGATAGCTCTCCACCTCGAGCAGTTCGGTCACACGCACCGAGCCGACGGCGCACACGCGGGAGAGGTCGTTGCGCATGAGATCGACGATCATCAGATTCTCGGCTCGCTCCTTCCCGCTCGCGGCCAGTTCGGCGCGCAGTAGGGCATCCTCGACCGGGCCGGCGCCGCGGGGGCGCGTGCCCTTGATGGGCCGGGTGATGACGGTTCGATCGGGTGTCACGGCGAGGAACTGCTCGGGCGAGGTGCTGAGGAGCGCCGTGTCGCCGGCGCGGAGGTAGCCGCCGTGGTGGCTGGGGCTCGATGCGCGAAGGCGTCGGTAGGTCTCGAGCGGGTCGGGTTCGCCGCCGGGCTCGTAGTCGAGGCCGAACTCGTTCGTGAGGCAGAGCTGGTAGGCGTCGCCGCGCTCGATCACACGCTTGCACTCCTCGACGAGGTGCGCGTAGGCGTCGTAGTGGTGCCGCACCGTGGCGGTGCGGAGAGGAGCGGATGCGCGGGGTTCGGCGGCTGCTCGCCCTGCGGTGCCCGGTGCGGACGCTGGGGCGTTCGCGGCGGCGCGGGCCGCCGCTTCGAGGGCCGCTGCTGTTTCGGCGAACCAGGACTCGGCATCCGGAGCATCGAGCGCCAGCAGGGTGACGGCGCCCGTCGCGTGGTCGAACTCGACTGCCCGGTCGACCCGCAGGAAGACGGCCACCGGATGCGCGGGGTGCGGCACGCGACCCGCCTGCTCTTCGTCGAGCGTGCCGAGCTCGTAGGCCAGCCACCCCACCCAGCCGAGGCGGAAGTCGGGGTCGCGTCGCGCATCCGCTCCGCCCGTTTCTGCATCGGCGCCACCCTCACCGGCCTCGCCTTCGAGTGCGCCCACCTCACTCAGCCCCGACAGCACCTCGGCCCACGACGACCAGCGCCGCACGTCGTCGGAGGCCCCCAGGTAACTCATGCCGCTTGCGGCATGCACCCCGCTGTCGAGCCAGAACGCGTTCTGCGCCCGCGCGTGGAGGGCGCCGAACGCGACGGCCGGGTCGAGCTCGACGTCCAGCCTTCGCCGAAGGAGCGTCAGGGGCATTGCACTAGCGTAGGACGTGGCGCAGAACGTGGCGCGACGAAGGAGGATCGACCGTGGCAGAGGCCCCCGCGACCTTCGTCTGGGCCCGCGGCGCGTTGATCGAGAGCGAGCTGCGGCCGCACGACGAACTGCTGGTCGCCGACTCCTGGTTCGTCTCGGCATCGGGGCGGGTGCGGGCGATCGATGCGCATCGCGAAAGGTTCCTGACGAGCGTCGAGGAGTCGGCCGCCGAGGTATCCGAAGCTGAAGCCGAGGCGTTCTGGGGGGCGGCGATCGGGCGGCTGCGGGCGTTCCGCTCGGGGGCCCTGTTTCCGCGCGTGGAGCTGGCGCGCGTGGCCGCCGGCACGGGAACGGACGGAGGCGAATCGGCCGCCGAGTACGAATTGCGGCTGCGCGTGCGCGTGGCGCCGCGGTTGCGCGAGTCGGCCGTGCTCATGACGCACGAGGCCGCCGACCCGCGACGGGTTCCGCGCGTCAAAGGCCCCGACCTCGAGCGGCTGCTCGCCCTCCGCGCGACCGCACAGGAGAACGGCGCCGACGAGGTCGTGCTGCTGCACGACGGCTACATCGTCGACGGATCGAGCTCGGCGCTGCTGTGGTGGCGGGGCGAGACGCTGGTCGCGCCATCGAGCGATCTCGCGCGGGTGCCGAGTGTGACCGCGCGGAGCATCCGTCTGATCGCCACCGCCACCGGCACCCGCGTGGTGGAGGAGCGTGCCCGCCCCGCCGACCTCGACGGCTGCGAGCTCTGGATCGTGAGCGCCCTGCACGGCATCAGCGTGGTCGACGTCTGGATCGACGGCCCCGTGCTCGAGGTGCGCCCCTCCCGCGCGGCCACCTGGCGCAAACGTCTCGACGCCCTCTCCCGCCCCCTCTGACCCACTCGGCCGCGGCATTCAGCCCGACCGCCATGGACGCCCGATCACCCGATGGCTAGACTGCCGGGCAGCGGTTCGTGGACGAGTCCAACTGATGATGCCCGTGCAGTTGGCCGGGGACTTGCCGAACGGGCTCGCAATCCACAGGAATGGGTGGGGAGCGTGCCGCAGCCTGGAAGTCCGTCTCGACTCATCGGCCGGCAACCCGAATGCGAGAGGTTGAGTGGCCTGCTGACGGCGGCCCGAGAGGGCCGTGGTGGGGTTCTCATCGTTCGCGGCGAGGCCGGGGTCGGCAAGAGCGCCCTGTTGCAGTTCTTGCTCGAGCAGGCGACCGACTGCCAAGTGGCGCGGGTCGTCGGCGTCGAGTCGGAGGCGGAGCTCGCCTACGCCGGCCTGCATCAGCTGTGCGCCCCTTTCCTCTCGCGGTTCGACGCACTCCCAGCACCCCAGAACCACGCGCTCAGAACGGTCTTCGGCCTGCAATCGGGCGCGGCTCCCGATCGTTTTCTCGTCGGTCTGGCGGTGCTGACACTTCTGTCGGAACTGGCCGAGAGCAGGCCGTTGATCTGCTGCGTCGACGACGCCCAATGGTTGGACGATGCTTCCGCTCAGGCCCTCGAGTTCGCTGTTCGCCGACTCGGGATGGAGCCGGTGGTCGCCATCGTCTCCACTCGGGACACCTCCACTGCGCGACGTTTCGACGGGCTCGCGGAACTCGTCGTGACGGGCCTCAGCGCCGCCGAGTCGATCGCCCTCCTGGACTCCGCCGTCATCGGAACGATCGAGCCGGCCGTGCGCGACCGGATCGTGGCCGAAAGTCACGGCAACCCGCTCGCCCTGCTCGAACTGCCGCGGGGCCTCTCGGCGGGCGAGCTGTCTTTCGAGAGTGAAGGAGGGCTGAAGGCCACACCCATGGCAGACCGCCTCGAACAGCAGTTCCTGCGCAGAACACGGGCGCTCCCTCGGGCGACCCGACGCCTGCTGCTCCTTGCGGCTGCCGAGCCCGTCGGTGACCGGATCCTGCTCGAGCGCGCAGCGGCTCGGTTCGGGATTGAGCCCGACGCGGCGACGCCGGCCGAGACGGCGGGCCTGATCGAGCTGGACGGCACCGTGCGGTTCCGGCATCCGCTCGTGCGCTCGGCGATCTATCGGTCGGCGACTCCCGCCCAGCGCCGCCAAGCGCACCAGGCGCTGGCGGACAGCATGGATGCAGAGGCGGATCCCGATCGAACGGCGTGGCATCGTGCCCGTGCCGTCGTCGGGCCCGACGACGCCGTCGCCGATGAGCTCGAACGGTCTGCAACCCGGGCCACTGCGCAGGGAGGCCTGGCGGCAGCGGCAGCATTCCTGGAGCGGGCAGCTGCCTTGACCGGGGATCCGTCGGAACGGGTGCGACGCAATCTCGATGCCGCTCAGGCGAAGACGCGCGCGGGCGGGTTCGCCGACAGTTCGAACCTGCTGCGCCTGGTCGACGTGCCATCGCTGGCCGACGCCGATCGGGCGCGGATCGAGCTGGTGCGGGCCGAGAACTCGTTCGGGGCGCACAACGGCAACGAGGCACTGCCATTGCTGCTCTCCGCTGCCCGGCGCCTGGAACCGATCGATGCGCGCCTCGCGAGGGATGCCTATGTCGACGCCTTCTCCGCGGCCGTTCTCACCGAACGACTCGCCGCCGGACCCGGAACCAGAGAGGTCGCCGAGGCGGTTCGGCACGCACCGCCGGCGGACCCGCCGCGCCTACGCGACGCGCTTCTCGAGGCGCTCGCCATCCGCTTCACAGAGGGATTCGCACCAGCGCTGCCGCTCTCACGTCGCGCCGTCGAGGCCTTCGCGGCCGCAGCGCACGAACCCGACGGCCTGCTGAGCGATACCCGGCTGGCCGCCGCGACCGCAGCCTCGCTGTGGGACGACCGGGATTGGGATGTGCTCACCCGCCGCCAGGTGATGGTCGCCCGTGCGGCCGAAGTGCTCGACGCGCTGCCCCGGGCGTTGGTGGATCGCACGATCATGCACCTCTTCACCGGCGATCTGGCCGCCGCGGCCTATCTGGTCGAGGAGTCCCGGTTCGTCGCCGACCTCACAGGGAGCGGTCTCGCCCCCTACGGCGAGATCGGTCTCCTTGCCGTGAGAGGCGATCTGGAACGGGGCGAGGCCATGTTCGACGACGCTCTGGAGAGAGTCCGTGCCCGCGGTGAGGGGGCCGGGGTCACCCTGATCCACTGGGCACGCGCCGTGCTCTACAACGGGCTGGGGCGGTATGAGGATGCGCTCGACGCGGCACGGATCGCGGCGGAATGCCCCCTCGAGCTCGGCGCCGCACAGTGGGCTCTCGCGGAGCTCGTCGAGGCGGCCGCGCGGATCGGTGATCTGCCGGTCGCCGAGGCCGCGTTGGACGACCTCTCCGCCATGGCCGCCCAGAGTGGCACCGAGTGGGCGCTCGGCGTCGCGGCGAGCCGGCGTGCGCTGGTGAGCGAAGGCGAATCCGCCGACGAACTTCACCGCCTCGGCCTGGAACACCTGGCTCGCACCACGGTGAGGGTGGAACTGGCTCGTGCGCGGCTGCTCTACGGCGAATGGCTGCGCCGCGAGCGCCGCCGCGCCGAAGCACGGGGCCAGCTCCGCGCCGCCCACTCGGCACTGGCTGCGATGGGGCTTGTCGCGTTCGCCGAGCGGGCCCGCCGGGAACTCCTCGCCACCGGGGAGACCGTGCGCACTCGCGACGAGCGGATCTCCACGGGCTTGACCCCTCAGGAGGCCACCGTCGCCAAGCTCGCCGTGGAAGGGCTCACGAACCCCGAGATCGGCACGGCGCTGTACATCAGCCCGAGAACGGTCGAATGGCACCTGCACCACATCTTCACCAAACTCGGGGTCACGACCCGGCGTGAGCTCCGCCGAACCTTCAAGGGGCACGACGTCTGATCCCGGGGTATGCACCGGGGAGTCCACCCGGTGCGACCGGGGGTGGCCGCCCAGCATCGTGGAGACGGCCGCATGGCCCAAGTCGTACGAGGAGATGTTCCATGTCTGCACCCACCGACGCGTCGTCGACGGCATTCGCCACCGAGACCGACCCCCGCCTGACCCCGTTCCGTGTCGCGATCCCCGACACCCAGCTCGCCGATCTCACTCACCGGATCGAGGCGGCACGCTGGCCATCGCCCGAGCTCGTCGCCGACCGCGCACAAGGAGTGCAGCTGCAAACGCTGCAGGCGCTCGCCCGATACTGGGCGTCGGGATACGACTGGCGACGAATCGAAGCGCGGCTGAACGCCTTGCCTCAGTTCACCACCGAGATCGACGGGGTGACCATCCATTTCATCCACGTCCGTTCGAAGCATGACGATGCACTTCCGCTCATCATGACCCACGGCTGGCCGGGCTCGGTCATCGAGCTGCTCGACACCATCGGGCCGCTGACCGACCCGACCGCGTTCGGCGGCTCGGCCGACGACGCCTTCCACCTCGTGTTGCCGTCGTTGCCGGGGTATGGCTTCTCCAGCGCGCCGACCGAGCTCGGCTGGGAGAACGGACCGATCGCCAACGCCTGGGCGAAGCTGATGGACCGCCTCGGCTACACGCGTTACGTCGCTCAAGGAGGCGATGTCGGCGCCGCGGTCTCGGATGCCATGGGTCGTCATGCACCCGACGGTCTGGTCGGCGTCCACATGAACCTGCTCGCCGTGGCGATCGGTATCAAGGATCATCTGCCCGCTGAGTCGGACGAGGAACGCACCGCGCTCGCGGCACTCAATGAGTTCACCACCGACGGGTACGGCTACTTCTTCGAACAGTCCACGCGGCCGCAGACGATCGGATACTCCCTGTTGGATTCCCCCGTCGGACTGGCGGCGTGGATGCTCGACCACGACACCGACAGCTATTACAAGATCTCCCGCGCCTTCGTCGACGGCGTTCCCACAGGCAACCTCACCCGCGACAGCATCCTCGACAACATCACCTTGTATTGGCTGACCGGCACGGGCGCCTCTGCCGCCCGCTGGTATTGGGAGTTCGGACGGTTCCTGGCCGCCGTCGGCGCCTCCGGAAAGACACCGCCTCCGGTCGCTGTTCCCGTCGGTTTCACGACGTTCCCGGACGAGATCTGGGCCAGCCCGCGCAGCTGGGTCGAGGCGGTGTACCCGAGCCTGTCCTACTTCAACAAGGCCGACCGGGGCGGCCACTTCGCAGCGTGGGAGGAGCCGATGGTGTTCTCCGCCGAGTTGCGAGCGGCCTTCCGCTCGCTCCGCTGACGGTCGCTCAGCCGAGGCTGAGGGTCGCTGTCACGAGGTGCGCAGGCACGGGGGTGTGCGAGATGAGCACGACGGCGCGCGCGGAGTCGGCGGCGGCGGCCAGGAGGTCGGCCACGAGGGCGTCGGCCCGGTCGGGGTCGACGTTCGCCGTCGGCTCGTCGAGCACCAGCACCGGGAAACCGGCGAGCAGTGCCCGCGCCAGCGCCAGTCGCTGCGCCTGCCCGCCCGAGACGAGGGCACCGCGCTCCCCCACCCGCGCCGCCAGACCGCCGCGCGAGCGCACCCACTCGCCGAGCCCCACCCGCTCGAGCACGGCGAGCAGCTCGTCGTCGGTGGCGGTGTCGCGGGCGAACAGCAGGTTCTGCCGGATGTCGTCGTCGAACAGGTAGGGCCGCTGCTCGCAGAGCCCGATGACTCTGCGTACCTCGTCTTGCGGCAGCTCGCGCACATCGACGCCGTCGATGGTGAACGAGCCCGTGAAGTCGAGGAATCGCACGAGCACGTGCGCGAGCGTCGTCTTACCCGAGCCGCTCGGTCCGCGCACGAGCAGCCGATCACCCGGCGCGAGGTCGACGGATGCGCCGGTGAGGGCATCCGTCGACGCCCCCGGCCAGCGCGCCGAGACGTCGCGCAGCTGCACGGTGATCGGGCCAGGAGGCAGAACCTGCTGCAGCGCCGTCACCTCTGCTGAGTCGACGGGCACCCCCTCAGGCACCGCGTCGGGAACGACGGATGCGATGCGCTCAGCACTGGCCGCCACCTGGCGCCAGGCGCCCCACGCCAACGGGATCATGCCGAACACCTCGAACGCGGCCATCGGCACGAGCGCGACCACGGCGAGCGCCGGACCTTCGAACCCGCCCTGGCCGAGTGACGGGATGCCGAGGAGCAGCACCACGACGGTCACCGCCCCGGCGGTCAATGACACGAGCGCCGTCGTGGCCCCGGCCCCGACCGAACGCCGCACCTGTGCTGAGGTGAGCCGCGCATCCGATTCGGCGAGCGCCGCTCGGGCCGCCGGAGCGGCTCCGTACGCGACCAGGGTGTCGAGCGAGCCGAGATAGTCGGCGAGGTCGGCTTGGTAGCGGCCGCGCAGCCCGGCCAGCGAGCGCTCGGCTCGACCGGAGACCCAGGAGTTCACGGCTGTTCCGAGCACCGCGGCGAGCACCAGGCCGATGAGCAGCACGAGTCCGGCGGCGGGGAGGAGGAGCCACACCACGACGACGATCGCGAGCGCCGTCAGCCCCGACACCACGAGCGGCTGCACCACGCGTAACGGGAAGTTCTGCTGCTCGTCGACGTCGGACACCAGCCGTGTGAGGAGGTCGCCGCGCCTGCTGCGTCCGAGTCCGTCGGGGCTCACCGGCACGAGCCGCTCGTACACGCCGACGCGGAGCCCGGGCATGGTGGCGAACGCGGCGTCGTGGCTGGCCAGGCGCTCGATGTAGCGGAAAGCCGCCCGGCCCAGTGCGAACGCCCGCACCGCCACCATCGCGGCGGAGAGGTAGAGGATGGGCGGCTGCTCGGCCGCCTTCGTGATGAGGAACGCCGACGTGGCGAGGAGGCCGACGGCGCAGAGCGCGCTGATGAGGCCGAGCACGACACCGGGCACGAAGCGGCGGAGACTCGGCTGGGCGAGCCGGATGACCTCGGCCCGCTTCACGACCACACCGCCGGAGTCTCCGGTCGCTCCCCCGGAGGGTCTGCTGACGACGAGAGCGCGGGCACCGATCGCGACGGGGGCGCGGGCGAGACGGCACCGTGGGGGCCCGCCGCCATCGCCGGCACCGCGCGCCTCGGGTCGAGCACCACTTCGTGGTCGGCCGCGGCGATGACGGCCAGACGATGGCTCACCACGAGCACGGCGCGGCCGTCGTCGGCGAGCGCGCGGAGAGCGCGGATGACGGCGGCCTCCGTGGTCTCGTCGAGCGCCGACGTGGGTTCGTCGAAGGCCACCACCGTGCAGTCGAAGCGGCGCGCGCGGTAGACGGCACGGGCCGCCGTGACACGCTGCGCCTGACCGCCGGAGAGTCCGCCACCGCGCGGATCGAGGACGGTCTCGAGCTGGATCGACGACCCGCCCACGAGGTCGAGCGCCTCCCGGGCCAGGCGCTCGTCGGGCACCTGGTCTCCGAGTGCGACGTTCGACGCCACGCTCCCCGGCAGCAGTACCGCCCCCTGGCCCGACCACGACAGCCACGGCCGCGGCACCGGGTCGGCATTCGCCATTCGCCCATCGACGAGGATCTCCCCCGATGCCCGCACGAACCCGAGCAGTGCCGCCACGAGCGAGGACTTGCCGCTTCCGGATGCGCCGGTGACGGCCGTGACCGCGCCCGCCGGGAACCGCGCATCCAGGCTCTCGAACGCCACGCTCTCGCCATATGACACCCCGAGCCCGCGCACCTCGAGCCCCGCGGGGCCCGCGCGACCCGGCGCGTCGAGAGGGGCGGAGTCCTCACCCGAAACGACGGACATCTCCCGCGACACGCCGGCACCGACTCCGTACTTCCCGGCGGATCGGCCGAAAACTCCGTCGTCCTCGACCGCCGATCCGCCGGTAGGCGCACCCGCACCAACGCCCGCGCCGGCACCCGCACCCGCACCCGCACCCGCACCCGCGTCGAGGATGCCGAACACGTCGTCGGCCGCCGCCACCCCGTCGGCCGCCGCGTGGAACTGCGCACCCACGTTCCGGAGGGGCAGGAACGCCTCAGGCGCCAGCAGCAGCACGAACAGCCCCACCGACAGCCCGAGCGAACCGTCGATCAACCGCACCCCGATCGATACCGCAACGAGCGCCACCGACAGGCTGGCCGCGAGCTCGAGCGCGAATCCGGAGAGGAAGGACACCCGCAGCACTTTCATGGTCTGCGACCGGTAGTCCTCGGTGACCGTACGGATGCGCGCCGCCTGCCGATGCTGCCGGCCGTAGATCTTCAGGGTCGACAGCCCGCCGACGACGTCGAGGAACGCGGTCGACAGCCGCCCGAGCTTCTCCCACTGCTTCGACTGCACCGACTGCGTCGCCCAGCCGATCAGGATCATGAACACCGGAATGAGCGGCAGAGTGACGGCGACGGTGAGCCCCGAGATCCAGTCCTGCGACCAGATCACGATCACCAACAGCGGCGTCGCGAGCGCCGTGAGCACCAGCTGCGGCAGGTACCGGGCGAAGTAGTTGTCGAGCGCATCCAGCCCCGGCCCCACGGTCACCCCGACCGAGGTCGAGTTGCGCGCGCCGAGCCAGGCCGGCCCGAGCCGTGTCACCGCATCCAGCACCCGCCCGCGCAGCTCGCTCTTCACCACCGCCGCGCCCCGCGCGGCGTTGAGCTCGGATACCCACGACAGCACGAACCGGGCCAGCACCACGAGCGCCAGGCTCAGCAGCTCGGGCACGAGCGCAGACAACGGAGTGCCACCGATCGCCCGCACGATCAGCTGCGTCACGAAGAAGGCGAACGCCACCACCGCCGCGGTCTGCAGCAGCGCGAGCACCCCGCCCACGGCGAAGAACGCGCGCGCCGCGGAGGCGTACTTCAGGAGTCGGGGGTCGACAGGGCGCACGACTCTAGTGTGCGCCCTGGGTGCTCTCGGCCGGGATCTGCGCCCGGCTCACCCGCTTGCGGAACACCCAGTAGGTGAATCCCTGGTACGCCAGGATGAGCGGCAGGAAGATCAGCGCGACCCAGCTCATGATCTGCAGCGTGTACTCCGACGACGACGCATTCGCGATGGTGAGGCTGTTCGCGGGGTCGTTCGACGCCGGCATCACGTCGGGGAAGAGCGCGAAGAACAAGCTCAGCACCGCCACCCCGATGGTCACCGCCATCAACGCGAAGGCGGTGCCTTCGCGGCCCCGGCTGTTCGCCAGCACCGCCGCGATCAGTGTCACCGCCGCGACCGCCGAGAGCAGAACGGATGCGAGGGTGCCGTGGGCGACGGATGTCCAGAGCAAGAACGCAGCGGCCACCACGATGGTCAGCACCCCGGCCCGGGTCGCCAGCCGACGCGCCCGCACACGGATGTCGCCCTCCGTCTTCAGCGACACGAAGACCACGCCGTGGGTGAAGAACAGCAGCAGCGTCGTGAGCCCGCCGAGCAGGGCGTAGGGGTTGAGCAGGCCGAGGAAGGTGCCGATGTAGTCGTGGTTGGCGTCGAGCGGCACCCCCGCGACGATGTTCGAGAAGGCAACGCCCCAGAGGAAGGCGGGCACGGCCGAGCCGACCACGATCATCCGGTCGAACCGCCGCTTCCAGGCCGCCTCGGGCCGCTGGTGGCGGTATTCGAACGAGACGCCGCGGAGGATCAGGGCGAGCAGGATGAGCAGCAGCGGCAGGTAGAAGCCGCTGAACAGCGTCGCGTACCACTCCGGGAAAGCCGCGAAGAGCGAGGCGCCCGCCACGATCACCCAGGTCTCGTTGAGATCCCAGACCGGGCCGATCGTGTTGATCAGCACGCGCCGATCGGTGTCGTCGCGCCCAAGGAAGGGCAGCGACATCCCGACGCCGAAGTCGAAACCGTCGAGCACGAAGTAGCCGACGAAGAGGAAGCCGACGATGCAGAACCACAGGACTGTCAGATCCATCATGTCTCCCTAGTAGACCGTCGCCTCGTGCCGGACTTCGCCCGACTCGGGGTCGGGTTCGGGCGCGTCATCCGGCCCCTTCTGGATCGTCTTCTTGATCAGCCGGAACTCCACCACGGCGAGGGTGCCGTAGATGGCGGTGAAAGCGACGAGTGAGATCAGCACGTCGAGCCCCGTGATGCCGGGCGAGACCGCGTCCTGCGTCTTCAGCAGGCTGAACACAATCCAGGGCTGGCGGCCCATCTCGGTGAAGATCCAGCCCACGATCATCGCGCCGAGCGACAGCGGGAAGGCCCAGATGGCCACCCGCCAGAGCCAGCGCCAGCGGGGCGACCGCCCCTTTCGCGTCATCCACAGACCCACCAAAGCGATCAGCACGTGCAGGAGGCCCAGGCCGATCATCCAGCGGAAGGCCCAGTAGGTGACCCAGATGGTGGGCGTGTAGTCGCCGGGGCCGTACAGCTGCACGTATTGCGCCTGCAGGTCGTTGATGCCTTCGACGGTGCCGTCGAGGGTGTGCGTCGAGAGGAAGGAGAGGAGGTAGGGCACGCGGATCGAGAACAATTCGTGCACGCCGTCGGGCGTGCCGAGCGTGAAGAGGGAGAACGAGGCGTCAGCCCCCGTCGACGTTCGGTAGAGCGCCTCGGCCGCTGCCATCTTCATCGGCTGCGTCTCCACCATGGCCAGACCCAATTGGTCGCCGCTCAGAACGGTGAGAGCCCCGGCGATCACCATCATCCAGAGGCCGAACTTCAGGGCCGGGCGCATCGTCTCGAGGTGCTGGTTGCGGTAGAGGTGCCACGCGGCCGCCGCGATGATGAGGCCCGCCGTCACCATGAAGCAGGCGAAGATCGTGTGCGGGAAGGCGGCGACGGCCACCTTGTTGCTCAGCAGCGCCCAGATGTCGGTGAGTTCGGCGCGGCCTTTGGCCTCGTTGATGTCGTAGCCGACCGGGTTCTGCATGAAGGCGTTCGCCGCGATGATGAAGTAGGCCGACACGATCGATCCGGCTGCCGTCACCCAGATGGTGACGAGGTGGAGCTTCTTGGGCAGTTTGTCCCACCCGAAGATCCACAACCCGATGAAGGTCGCCTCGAGGAAGAACGCGAGCAGACCTTCGAGCGCGAGCGGCGCGCCGAACACATCACCCACGAAGCGGGAGTAGTCGCTCCAGTTCATGCCGAACTGGAACTCCTGCACGATGCCGGTCACCACGCCCATGGCGAAGTTGATCAAGAAGATCTTGCCGAAGAAGCGGGTGAGCTGCAGGTATTTCGACTTGTCGGTGCGCACCCAGGCGGTCTGGAAGATCGCGACCGTGGTGGCCAATCCGATCGTGAGTGGCACGAACAGGAAGTGGTAGATGGTCGTCAACCCGAATTGCCAGCGGGAGAGCAAGAGCGGGTCGAGTAGTTCGTTCACGAGGAACTCCTAGCGTCACGACCGATTCTAGCGACTTGTATACAAGCAGCCAAACCCATCGGGGAATCCCATGCTCGAGCCGATAGGGTTGCTGGCATGCGGTGTGGAATACAGCGATGAACGAGGTGCTGTCCTGGCTCCTGGATACCGTGCAGTCGGTAGATCCCCTGGTCCGGACGCTATTGGCGGGGCTCGCGATTCTGCTCGAGACGAGCATCCTGATCGGGCTCGTGGTGCCGGGTGACACGGTGGTGCTGGTGGCGTCAACAGCCGTCGACGGGCCGCTTGAATACATCTCTCTGGTGGTGGTGGTGATCGTCGGGGCGCTCTGCGGCGAGAGCATCGGATTCGCGATCGGGCGCTGGTTCGGTCCGAAACTACGGGCGAGCCGGCTGGGCAGGCGGATCGGCGAGAAGAACTGGGCGCGTGCGGAGACCTACCTCGCCAAGCGTGGCGGCATCGCCGTCTTCTTGTCGCGCTTCATCCCCGTGCTGCACTCCCTCATCCCGCTCACCGTGGGCATGAGCCCGATGCGTTACCGCCGCTTCATGAAGTGGACGGTGCCGGCCTGCATCCTCTGGGCCTTTGCGTACGTCTCGGTCGGCGCTTTCGCGGCCGGCTCCTACCGCGAACTCTCCCGCGAGCTCCACTGGGCCGGCTACGCCTTCGTGGCGGTGATAGCTCTCTTCGTGGTGGCCGTCTTCGTGGCGAAGAAGCTCATCAACCGCTCCGAGTCCCGCCATATGCAGGAGACCCCATCCTCCCCCGACGAATCGGACGAGAACGGGGTCTCCTGAAGCTCCCGCGCGAACGCGGCCGCGTTCGACCAGGCGATCGACGACCTCCGCACCGCCGCCCCCTAGGGCACGCGTGTCTCTTCGCGCACGAAACGACGGACTCCTGCGTCTTCGAGCGGAAACGACGGACCCTCACTCCGCACCCCGGCACTATGTCCGTCGTTTCGTTCTCGTCCCGCGATCCCGCAACATCCCGAATGATCCGGAACGAGAGAGCAGGCCGCAGGCCGCTCCCGGATGACCCAGGGTGAGCGCGAGGCCGCGACAGCGACCTCACACGAACATGTCGCGCGGCGCCGGGCAGGGACCGGCGCCGCCTGTGGACGCCGCGCGAAGCACGGCGCCCACAGCAGCTAACACAGCCCGCGAGCTAACTCAGAACAAGTTAGCTTTCGCCAGCCAGTTCTTCGCGATGGTGTCCGCCGACTCCTGGTCGTTGACGCTCTGCGAGTTGAGGTCGACGAGGTCGGCCGAGGTCAGCGCGGCGCTCACCTTGTTGATGACCTCGGTCACCTCGGGAGTGGCGGCGTCGGTGTTGATGAGCGGCACGACGTTGGAGGCCAGGAACAGGCCCTTCGGGTCGGCCAGTGTCACGAGACCGGACGTCTTGATGTTCGGGTCGGCGCTGTAGATGTTGACCATCTGCACCGTGTTGTCCTTCAGTGCCTGGATGGTGAGGGGTCCGCCCGAGTCCTCGATCGGCGTGAAGCCGACGGTGACGCCGTAGGTGCTCTTCAGGCCGTCCGGGCCGTAGGGGCGGGTCTGCAGTTCCGAGTTGCCGCCGAGGGTGATCGGCGTGGTGACCTTGGCGAGGTCTTCCAGGCTGGTCACGTCGTTGGCTTCGGAGAACTCCTTGGTGACGTTGTAGGAGTCCTGGTCGGTGGCGGGCGACTGGTCGAGCACCTCGAGACCCTTCGGCAGCGCGCCGGCGAGCGCGGCGTAGACGTCGTCGCTGGTCTTGGCCGTGGTCTCGGGGTCGTAGAACTGCAGCAGGTTGCCCGTGTACTCCGGGAAGAGCTGAACTTCGCCGCTCTCGAGGGCCGGGAGGTAGGCGTCGCGTTGCCCGATGTTGAACTGGCGCGTCACCTCGATGTCGTTGGCTTCGAGTGCCTGTGCGTAGATCTCGGCGATGATCTCGTTCGAGTAGTAGGCCTGCGATCCGATCACGATCGGGCCGGATGCGGCGCCGCTCGAACCCGACGTCGACGGGGTGTCGAGTGGATTACTCGACGCGCACCCTGCCAGCGCCGCCGCCGCACTGACCGCGACAAGCCCTACGACGAGCCGGCCTTTCTTGATTGCTGTGAACATTGTCATTTCCCTTCTTGGATGGGGGATCCCACCGCCGCGCGGGGCCGGGACGACACCGTGCGGACTTCCTTGAGTTCCCGGGCGACGACGCCGCGGGGAACCACGAGTTTCTGGATGAGCGCGAAGACCCCTTCGAGGATCAACGCGAGCAAAGTCACGAGGATGGAAGCGCCGAGGGTCTCGGAATAATTCCTCGTCGCCACCCCCTCGAAGATGAAGGCGCCGAGCGCTCCCCCGCTGACGTAGGCGGCCAGCGTGGCCGTGGCCACCACCTGCAGCACGCCCGAACGGATGCCGCCGATCAGCAGTGGCAGGCCGAGCGGAATCTCGACCTGGCGCACCACCTGCCCCTCGGTCATGCCCACCGCCCGGGCCGCGTCGATCGTCGTGCGGTCGATCGCCTCGAAGCCGGCGTAGGCGCCGGCCAGGATCGGCGGGATGGCCAGGATCACGAAGGTGATGAGCGGGGCGCGGAATCCGATGCCGAGGCCGAGTGCCAGCAGGATCAGCACGCCGAGACTCGGCAGGGCCCGGAATCCGCCCGACAGCGACACGGCGATGTCACGGCCGCGACCGGTGTGCCCGACCAGGTAGCCGAGCGGGATGGCGATGATCGCGGCGATCGCGACCGCACCGAAGGTGTAGGCAAGCTGTTCTCCCAGCCGCGCGAACCATCCGCCCGGCCCGGTCTGGTTGGCCGGGTCGAGAATCCAGGCGATGCCGTCGAAGAAGAGGTTCACGAGACACCCTCCGACACCAGGACCGCCTTGCGGCGGGCCGATCGTGACGAACCGGCGCGCTCACGACGGTTCCAGGGCAGCAGCAGTCGGCCGAGGAGCACGAGGATCAGGTCGAACACGATGGCGATGACCAGCACCGCGACGATGCCGGTGATGACTTCGGCCGGGATGTTGCGCTGGAAGCCGTTGATGAACAGGTAGCCGAGGCTCGTGACGCCGACGACCGAGCCGATCGTGGCGAGACTGACGGTGCTCGCCGAGACCACGCGCAGCCCGGAGAGCAGCACGGGGCCGGAGAGCGGCAGTTCGACCCGCCAGAAGCGTTGCCAGCCCGAGTACCCCATCCCGGAGGCGGCCAGCAGGGTGTCTTTGTCGACCGAGGTGAGGCCGTCCGCCGCCGTGCGCACCATCAGGGCGACCGCGTAGATGGTGAGCGCGACGGTGACGTTCACCGAGGAGAGCAGGGGCGTGCCGAGGATGATCGGC
Organism: Herbiconiux aconitum; assembly: GCF_024979235.1. Classification (NCBI taxonomy): domain Bacteria; kingdom Bacillati; phylum Actinomycetota; class Actinomycetes; order Micrococcales; family Microbacteriaceae; genus Herbiconiux; species Herbiconiux aconitum. The sequence goes on along the minus strand of NZ_JANLCM010000003.1, from coordinate 13,163 downwards.
ATGAAGATGAACAGCGGCAGCGACGGGATCGTGTAGAGCAGGCCGAGCACCACGAGGATGGTGCCGCGCGTCAGCTGGTAGCGGTTCGCGATCCAGCCGAGCGGGATGGCGATGATGAAGCCGAACACGATCGGCGGCACGCTCAGCGCGATGTGCGCGAGCGTGAGCTGCCAGACCAGGTCGAAGTTCGACTCGAGCCACTTCACGGCTGGAGCACTCCCGTCGGTGTGCCGTTCTCGTCGACCACCACGTCTCGGTCGCCCACCCTCTGGATGCGCAGCACCCGTTTGCCTTTGTCGGCACCCACGAAGCTGGCCACGAAGTCGTCGGCCGGAGCGGCGAGGATCTCGGCGGGTGTGCCGATCTGGGCGATGTGTCCGCCCTTCTGCAGGATGACCACCTGATGGCCGAGCAGGAACGCTTCGTCGATGTCGTGGGTGACGAACACGACCGTCTTGCCGAGCCCTTCTTGCAGTCGGATCGTCTCCTGCTGCAGTTCGGCACGCACGATGGGGTCGACGGCGCCGAAGGGCTCGTCCATCAGCAGGATGTTCGGATCGGCAGCGAGCCCGCGCGCTACGCCCACCCGCTGCTGCTGGCCGCCGGAGAGCTGACGCGGGTACTTGTCGGCGAGCGAGCGGTCAAGTCCCACCGAGTCGAGCAGGTCGAGCGCGTGGGCCCGGGCCTCCTTCTTGGGCACACCGTTCAGCACCGGGACGGTCGCGACGTTGTCGATGACCTTGCGGTGCGGCAGGAGGCCGGAGTTCTGCATCACGTAGCCGATGCGGCGACGCAGCTTCACCGGGGCGAGGTCGCTGGTGTCCTCACCGTCGATCAGGATGCTTCCGGAGGTCGGGTCGATCATCCGGTTGATCATGCGCAACAGCGTCGTCTTGCCGCACCCGGAGGAGCCGACCAGCACGGTGGTCTTGCGCGGTGGGATCACCAGGTCGAAGCCCTCGACGGCCACCGTTCCGTCGGGGAACTGTTTGGTCACCGAACGGAATTCGATCATCGCTGGGCCCAATCGTTCTCGAACCGCAGGCTGCAGTCCATCGAACAACCCAAACATCCTTCACCGAAAACGCAAAGCCCCGCCGTCAGAGAAAGTCATATTGTCACCTCGGTATTCAGTGTTGCTATCTACCGGTAGTTGGCGTTACTATCTAGCAGTAGTCAGCAACACCGAGTAGTTGAAAGGAGGGGCTCATGGCCAAACAGATGACCGAGATGCTCAAGGGCACGTTGGAGGGCATCGTTCTCGCGATCCTCGCGGCGCAGCCGGCCTACGGCTACGAGATCACCGCGCGGCTGCGCGATCAGGGGTTCTCCGACATCGTCGAGGGCACCGTCTACGCACTGCTGGTGCGGATCGAGCAACGGGGCTACGTCGACGTGACGAAGGTCCCGTCGGAGAAGGGGCCGCCCCGCAAGGTCTACTCGCTCAACGCCTCAGGCGGCGAGTACCTCGACGAGTTCTGGAAGAGCTGGGAATTCCTGGCGGAACGGATCGGGAAACTGCACGACACCACCGAACAATCGCACGACGAAGGGGACGAATAGTCATGGCTGCGAAATGGATCGAGACCCTCACCGGCTCGCTCGAGCAGAAGAAGCAGTACAAGCGGGACAAGAAGCGCATCGACACGCTTCCGGAGCCGTACCGGGCTTCGGCGAAGGCGATGCACCGCTACCTGATGTACTCCGGGGGCATCACCGACGGCGAGACCCTCATCATCATGTTCACCGATCTGGCCGACCTCTGGGAGCGCGCCGCGGTCGACGAGACGCCGGTGCGCGACATCGTCGGCGACGATCCGGTCGAGTTCGCCGAGTCGTTCGCCGAGGCCTACGCCGGCAAGCAGTGGATCGACAAGGAGCGCGCTCGCCTGAACCAGGCCATCGAAGACGCGGAGCGGGAGGAGAAGAAATGAGCACCGAACCAGCCATCCACGTGCAGGGCATCACGAAGTCGTTCAAAGAGCTCGAGGTGCTGCGAGGCGTCGACTTCGACGTGGCAGCCGGCACCATCTTCGCGCTGCTCGGCTCGAACGGCGCCGGCAAGACCACCTTGGTGCGCATCCTGTCGACGCTCCTGAAGGCCGACACCGGCACCGCATCGGTGCACGGATTCGACGTGGCGGCCAAGCCGGGCGAGGTGCGCGAATCCATCAGCCTCACCGGGCAGTTCGCCGCGGTCGACGAGGTGCTGAGCGGCCGCGAGAACCTCGTTCTGGTGGCGAGGCTGCGGCATCTGAAGAACCCGGGCCAGATCGCGGACGACCTGCTCGCCCGCTTCTCGCTCACCGACGCCGGCAACCGCAAGGCCGGCACCTACTCGGGAGGCATGCGCCGCCGCCTCGACATCGCGATGAGCTTGATCGGCGATCCGCCGGTCATCTTCCTCGACGAGCCGACGACCGGCCTCGACCCCCAGGCGCGACTCGAGGTGTGGCAGACGGTCAAGCAGCTCGCAGGTCAGGGCACGACGGTGCTGCTCACCACCCAGTACCTCGACGAAGCAGAACAACTCGCCGACCGCATCGCGATCCTGCACGAGGGAACGATCATCCAGAACGGCACCCTCAGCGAACTCAAGCAACTCCTCCCGCCCGCCCAAGTGGAATACGTCGAGAAGCAACCCTCCCTCGAAGACGTCTTCCTCGCGCTCGTGGGCGGCGACTCCGCACGAAAGGAACTCTGATGACCACCACCGCCACCCACGTGCTCGGCGACACCGGCGTCTTGACCGGGCGGTCGCTTCGCCACATCGTCCGCAGCCCCGACACCATCATCACGACCGCGGTCACCCCGGTCGCCCTGATGCTGTTGTTCGTCTACGTCTTGGGCGGTGCGATCCAGACCGGCTCCGACGAGTCATACGTGAACTACATGCTCCCCGGCATCCTGCTCATCACCATCGCGTCGGGGGTCGCCTACACCTCCTACCGGCTGTTCCTCGACCTGCAGGGCGGCATCTTCGAGCGCTTCCAGTCGATGCCGATCGCCCGATCGAGTGTGCTCTGGGCCCACGTGCTCACCTCCCTGGCCGCCAACCTGGTCTCGGTGGCGATCGTCACGGGTGTCGCGTTGATCCTCGGATTCCGCACCGGAGCATCCCTCGGCGCATGGCTCGCCGTGGCCGGCATCCTCATCCTGTTCACCCTCGCGCTGACCTGGATCGCGGTGATCGCCGGACTCTCGGCGAAATCGGTCGACGGCGCGAGTGCGTTCAGCTATCCGCTGATCTTCCTGCCCTTCATCAGCTCGGCGTTCGTGCCGACCGACTCGATGCCCGCTCCGGTGGCCTGGTTCGCCGAGAACCAGCCGGTGACGTCGATCGTGAACACCATCCGCGCTCTGTTCGCCGAACAGCCGGTGGGCAGCGACATCTGGATCGCTCTGGCCTGGCTCGTCGGCATCCTCGTGGTGGCGTACGGCTTCGCGATCACGATCTACAAACGCAAGATCAGCTGACGCCGCGGCCTCGTGTGTCGCCCTGTTACGGGCGGATGCACGGGGCCGCGTCGTCGCGCCTACACTCGACCGATCAGCCCAGCACGTCCACCGGCATCCGAAAGGGGAATCATGTCGAACCCGCAGCCTCGTCACGACGCACATCTCGACCACCTCGGAGCAACCGCGTGCGACATGGCCGCTTTCGACGAGGGTCACGAGCTGCACCCGATCATCCGCCGTGCCGCCTCGGCCACGCCGTCCCAGTGGGTCGACGCTTTGGTCGTCTCCTCTTCGGCCGACGGGTGGATCGAGTTCGTGGCGCTGCACGACGCATCCGTCGGGCAGCGCTGGCACCACGCCGACCTGAGCGACGTGCTGATCCCCGGGTCACCGATCGCGGTGCACGGTCTCTACGGCGTTCTCGCCATCGGCGACGAGCTCGTGAGCGTGCGCGCGGCCTGAACGCACGAACGCCCCCGCGGGAGCCGGGCGTTTCGGTCAGACGAGCGGCGTCACATGCTCGGCATCATGGTCTTCATCGACGCCATCATCGCGTCGCAGGCGTCGGCGCAGTTCAGGCAGACCTGAGCGCACATCTTCGCGGCGGCGTTCATGTCGCCCATGGCCATGCAGTCTTCGGCGGTAGCGCGGCACATCGCTGACGTGGCGCCGAGCATCGACATCATCGCGGTCATGCCCATCCCGCTTGAGGGCATCGGGCGCATCATCATGCGCATCATGGTGTTGCACATCTCGGCGCAGGTCATGCACATCGTGACGACGGGCTTGCCTTCCATCGCCATCGAACCGGCGCACATGGTGCAGGCCTGCTCGGCGGCGGAGCACGCCTCGATGCAGCGCTGCATCATCATCATGTCCATGTCGGCCATGGGGCCCTCCATCTTCTCGGAGAGCATCGACATCATCGTGGTCGTCTCGTTCATCGGTCTTCCCACCTCTCGTCGGCGCGAAAGGCGGAATCGCCTCATGCGTGCGTGCCGTAACAGTTCGTAATAATACGCCTCAGACATCCCCCGAAAGGGAACCGGCAGAATCGGCGCAGAAGTGAGAACTTCCGGTGATTTCGTTACATTCATGAAACACATCGGAAACTGATCGGATGCGCTGCCGACGCTAACGTGAGGCTTCCTGAGCCACATCTCGCATGCCTCTCAGGTCGCTGTGCGGCGCCCGCCTTCTCCTTCGGTCGGTTGCCCTGTTCCGGATCAGCGACCCGATCACCGGGGCTCCTTCGGCGCGCCTCGACCCGCGCCGGCGGCGAGGTGCGAAACCGATGAGAAAGAAGGACCGCGTGCCCCTGCACGACCACACCCCTCACGTGCGGCGACTGCGAACGGCAGTGCTGACCGGCGCCGTCGCCCTCGGCCTGACCCTGCTGGGCGCGAGCCCCGCACTGGCTGCCCCCACCACCGCCTCGGTGGCCCTGACCGCAACCCCCTCCGTCTCGGTGGGCGACACCGTCGACGTCGGCATCGGTCTCCTCGGCGCCGCCGACGTCTACGCCTACGAAGTCACGCTCAGCTACGACCCCGCCCTGTTCAGCTACGTCGCCGACAGCGCGACGGCCCCGGCCGGCGGCTACGACACCGTCAAAGAGTCGGCGGGCAGCGTCACCCTCGTGCACTCCCGTCTCGGCACCTCCCCGAGTCTCGGCGGTGACGTCGCGGCCTCGCTCCAGCTGACCGCGCTCGCCGGCGGAACCGCACCGGCCGCCCTCACGGCCGCATCCGTCACCCTGGTCGACCCGGCAGGCGAGACCACGACGCTGACGGATGTCGCGACCGCGGCCGTGGCGATCGCGCCGCTCGCGACCGAGACGCCAACCCCCACGCCGTCGCCCACCGCGACGACGACCCCGGGCGGCGACACCGACCCCGCATCGACCAGCACGGCCGGATCGAGCAGCGGCGACCTCGCCGCCACCGGTTTCGGCATCGGCGCCCTCCTGCTCGTCGCCGCAGCCGCAGTCGCCGCCGGAGTGCTCCTCGTCATCCGTCGCCGGACGGCGGGCACCCGATGAGCATCCGACCGACCGGTTCCCCGACGACCACCCCGCACTCCACCAGCCCGCAGAGGACGACAGTGACTTCACGACGCATCCGCTCCACCGCCATCGCGGCCGTGAGCATCCTGGCGACCGTCGCGGCGGGCGCCCTCGCCGCTGCACCGGCCAACGCCGACCCGGCACCCGCCGGCACGACGGCCGCCTTCCTGGCGCCCTACTACACGGCCCTCGACCTCACCGGCGACCAGCGGGTTTCGAAAGACGACCTGGCCGTCGTCGGCGACCACCTCGGCGCCACGACCGCATCGCCCGACTGGGCGAGCGTCGCCGCGGCCGACGTGGATGCCGACGGCATCCTCACCGTGGCCGACCTCGCCGCCGTGTCGGAGCGGATGATCTACGACGACGGGCCGTTCGACCTGATCGAGGCCTCGGCCATCGACATGCAGGCCGCGATGAACGCGGGTGTCACCACCTCGGTGGCCATCACGCAGGACTACCTCGACCGCATCGCGGCCTACGACCGCACGGTCGTCGCGCCCGGTGACGGGGCCCGCGCCCTCAACTCGATCATCACCACCAGCGACGTCGCCCTGAAGGCGGCGGCCGACGCCGACGCCGAGCGCGCGGCCGACGGCATGACGAGCCCCTTGCTCGGCGTGCCGATCGCGGTGAAAGACAACTACGACACCGCCGACATGCCGACGACCGGCGGATGCGGCTGCTGGGACGACAACCAGACCGCGACCGACGCGGCGATGATCACCGGGCTCCGCAAGGAGGGCGCCGTCATCCTGGCCAAGGCCAGCCTCGACGAGTTCGCGTTCGGCTTCGTCTCGGAGTTCTCCTCCTTCCAGCCCGCCGGCACGAGCACCCTCGTCGCCAGCCCCTACAACACCACGCAGACCGCGGGCGGCTCGAGCGGTGGAACGGGCGCCGCGATCTCGGCGAACCTGGCCGGCATCGGCTTCGGCACCGACACGGGCGGCTCGATCCGCGTTCCCTCCTCCTACAACCAGCTCGTCGGCATCCGCCCCACGGTCGGCCTCACCAGCCGTGACGGCATCATCCCGCTCGCGCTCAGCCAGGACACCGGAGGACCGCTCGCTCGCAGTGTGACGGATGCGGCCGTCGCGCTCGACGCAGTCGCCGGAGTCGACCCCGCCGACCCGATCACCTCGGAGCAGGAGGGCAAGGTGCCCGACTCCTACACCTCCTACCTCGACCCGACCGCTCTGCAGGGCGCGCGGATCGGCTACGTCGCCTCGATGATCGGATCGAACCCGACCACCGTGCGGCTGTGGAACGACGCGAAGGCCACCCTCGAGGCGCAGGGCGCCACCGTGGTGGAGGTGACTCCGCCGGCCGACTTCTCGAAGGTGCTCGGCGAGTCCAGCGGCAGCACCAACGAGTTCAAGCACGACCTGGACAACTACATCGCCGCCCACCTCGACCCCGACGTCACCGCCCGCTCGCTGCAGGGCATCCTCGATTCGGGCAAGTACGTGCCCTCGCGCCAGAGCACCTACTCCTCGCGCGACAAGATCACCGAGGACACCTACCAGGCCTGGGCAGGGCCCACGGGCAGCCACACCACGGCCATCGCCAACGGCAACACGCTGGTGACCTCGATGATGGACGAGCAGAACCTGGATGCGCTGGTCTACCCCTCGGCGAACCCCTACGGCACACAGAGCACCAACCTGCGGCTCAGCCCGAACACCGGCATGCCGGCGGTGACGGTTCCGATGGGTCAATCGATCGAGGCCGACGGCACCACCCCCGGCGCGGGGGTGAACCTGGAGTTCCTGGGTCACGACTACGCCGAGGGAACACTGATCGGCCTCACCTACTCCTTCGAACAGGCCACGCACGCGCGCACCACGCCCGCAACGTACGGCCCGCTCGGCTAACAGGAGCAGACGCCGCCATCGGGCGCCCGCGCCGCCGCAGGATCGCGGTGGTGCGGGCGCTTCGGCTCTCGCACCACTCGCGCAGCGGCGGACGGTCGTACCGGCCTCCCTGCGCGGGTTACCCTTTCCCTTCAAGGGGGTGTTCATGCCGCGACGTGTCGCGATCGTCGACGACCACGAAGTCGTCTCGCTGGCCATCGGCGCGCTGATCGCCTCCCGCCCCGAACTGGAGTTCGCGGGTGCGGCCGACACCGTGCCCGAACTCCTGCAGCGCACCGCCCTGGTCGACCTGGTGGTGCTCGACCTCAACCTCCGCGACGGGTCGCGACCCTCCCACAACGTGCACGCGCTCCGCTCCTGGGGCGCCGGCGTGCTCGCGCTGACTTCGGGAGAGAACCCGTTCCTCATCCGTGAAGTCTCCCGCAGCCCTTCGCTCGGCATCGTGCGCAAGTCGGCGCCGGCCGCGAGCATCCTCGACGCCATCGGGCGCGCCGCTGCCGGTGAGGCCGTCGTGACCACGGAATGGGCGGCTGCGGTCGATTCCGACCCCGACCTCCGCAGCGCGCCGCTCACCGCCCGTGAGCGCCAGGTGCTCGCCCTCTACGCCTCCGGCCTCGGCGCGAAGTCGGTCGCCGTCGAACTCGGAATCACTGAGAACACGGTCGACGACCACATCCGCCGCATCCGCTCCGTCTACCGCCAGCTGGGGCGGCCGGCGAACAGCAAGATCGACCTCTACCGCCGCGGGATGGAGGACGGCTTCCTTCCGCTGCCCACGGGCGCGTGACCCTCTCCCCTCGGCCGGCGCCGCTGGACTCGGAACTGCGCGTCATGCGGCTCCTGTCGGTGGGCGCCGCCGTCGAAGCGGCCGTCACGGTCGTCGATCTGCTTCTGGTCGAACAGACCGATACGCTTCCGTTGCCCACCTGGTACGCGATAGCGGCTGTCGCCGTGAGCATCTTTCCGATCGTCGTCGGTGTCGTCGCGCCGGCAAGCAGCGCCCGGACTCTCCGGCGTCTCAACGGGGTCTCCGCCGTGTCGCACGTGCTGGTGCTGGCAGCACTCTGGCCGGCGCTCGGATTCTTCCCGGCCGGCGCTCCCGGCGGGCAATTGCCCTGGATGCTCTCGGTCACGGGGCTCGTGGTGATCGCGGCGGTCATCGCGTGGGGGCAGGTCGGCGGGTGGTTGACGCTGGCTGCGCTGATCCTGTTGATGCTCGGTGGCCGCTTGGTGCTGCGCGACATCACGCCGACCACGAACGCGAACGATCACCACACCGTGATCACGGCGATGCTGATCGTGGTGCTGTGTTCTGCGCTGCTGGGTGCGAGCCGCACCCTCGACGTCTCGGCCGAGGCCACGGCGTCGGCCGCGTCGAACCGGGCCCGCGAGAGCGCCCGCCGTGCCGCGCTGGTGCGCACGCAGGCACTCGTGCACGACGAGATCCTGGCGACGCTGGTGTTCGCCGCGCAGAATTCGGCGAAGCTGAACCCGGCCGTCGCGCAGGGGGCGGCGCGCATCCGCTCGCTCCTCAACGACCTCGCCGAAGGTCGCGTGGACGAGGGCGCCTGCGCGGCTCGCCAGTTCGCTGCCGAGGCCACGCGGATCACCGCGGATGCCGACGGGGTGGCAACCTTCCGATGGCTCCCCGACACAACGTCGGTCGCGAGCGACGCCTGCGTCGCCTTCATCGAGCCGGATGCGGCGTCCACGTTGCTCGGTGCCCTCCGGCAGGCACTCGTCAACAGCGTGGGTCATGCCGGAACGGCATCCTCGCGCACCGTGACTCTCACGACCGACGCCGACGAGCTCTGGCTGCGCCTCGTGATCGCAGACGACGGCTGCGGATTCGACACGAGCGCCGTACCGGGCGGGCGGATGGGGATCTCGGCGAGCATCCTGGCCCGGGTGGAAGCCTTGCCCGGTGGCTCGGCCCGAGTGGAATCGCGCCCGGGTGCGGGCACCCTGGTGGCGTTGGAATGGCGCGGACGAGCGGCGACGACGACCGCGCAGGAGGAGCGCGATCCGGCGCAGTGGGAGACGACCCGCCGCTCGTTCCGGCGCGGGGTGACCGTCTCCGTCGCCGTCTTCTTGCTGGTGCAGTTCGCGCTGGCGGTCAATGCGGCCGAGAACTCGGCCACTCCCTGGCTCTCGCTGCTGACTTTGGCGGGGGTGTGGCTGGCCGTGTTCACGCTCGGCTGGCGCAGCTTCGGCCGCCCCTCGATGATGAGAAGCGCCGTGACGGTGGCGATCGTGGCGGCCACCGCTGCTCTCATGCTGCTGCTGGCCGGCCGGGGATCGATGGACTACTGGGATTCCTGGTATCTCATGGGCTGCGCCCTCGTGCTGTTCGCCCTCGCCCTGCGCGGCCGGCTGCCCATGGCGCTCCTCGGCGCAGCGGCCCTCGCGATCATCACGGCGCTGGGCGCCGCACACGGATTATATGCGAGCGCCGATGTCGCGATCTCGCTCGCCCGCCCGGTCGCGATCGTGGCGATCGGAGGCGCGTTCGCCGTGGCCATCGCGCGCTTGCACTCCAAAGTCCTCGCCCTCCAGGCCCAGTCGTTGCGGCTCGTGCAGCAGGAGGCCTACGAGTCGGCCACCCGCGTCGAGCTCCGCGACGGCGCCGCGAGGCTCGAGGCCCAGCTGGGCCCGATGCTCGCCCGCCTCGAAGAACTCGGCGAACCCGGCGCCTCGCTCATGCCGACTGAGGCGGTCGAGTGCGCGGCCTTGGAGGGCACGCTGCGCGACCGGTATCGCGGCGGGCGGCTCGCGGCGGAGCCGTTGGTCACCGCCGCGACGTCGGCACGACGACGAGGGATCGACGTGGTGCTGCTCGACGACGCGACCGGCGACGAGCTGTCGTCGGCCGAGCTGACCGCGGTGGTCGAATGGATGGCTGCGCGGCTCGATCGCGCTCAGGCGGGGTCGGTGGTCGGGCGCATCCTGCCCGCTGACCGCGACGGCGTCGCGAGTGTGGTCTCCGACGGATCGGCCACCCTTTTCCGTGGCCGCGGAGCCCCCGCGAACCTGCCTGTGGTTCCTAGATTCGAGGCATGAGTCGCGCATCCGTTGCGATCGAGATCGACCGACTATCGCTGCCCCTCGACGGGTCGGCGGCACTCGGCAGCATCGGCGCGGACGGCAACCGCATCGGCCTGGTGGTTCCGGTGCAGTCCGCCGTGCTCGTGCGCACCGACGACCGCACGGAACTCGTGGCCCGCCCCGGAGGAGCCGTCGTGCTCGTCGGCCAGGCCAGGTTCGCGGTCGCCGCCCGAGGCGGTGGCCAGGCGCTCGTGCTGTCGTCGCCGCGGGCACCGATCGAATCCCTCGTGGGCGCATCCTGCAGCACCGGATGCCTGCGCGATTCGATCATGCTGCGCGCAGGCACGCGATTCCTGATCGACGTCGACCGCGAGCGTGAGAGCACCGCAGTGCCCGTGCGATCGATCGACCGGCTGCTGCGCGAACTGATCGTCTCCGTGCTGGTCGGAGCTCAGGAGCCCGAGCCGGCCGCGCCGGCCTGGCTGGGCCTGTTCGATCGGGCGGTCGCGCACATCGCTGGGCAGTGCACCGACGGCAGCCTCAGCACGCACACGCTGGCCCGTGCGCTGAACGTCTCACCCCGACAACTCCAGCGCGCTTTCGCCGCGAACGGGTCGACACCGCTGCGCGAAATCCGCCGGCATCGTGCAGCACTGGCCGGGTCGCTGCTCGGCAACCGCGCCTTCGCGGCACTCAATGTCGACCAGATCTCTCATCAGTGCGGGTTCCGCAACGCAGCCGACATGCGGCGGGCGCTGGCCAGCCAGGAGTTGCCCTCGCCCCGCGAGCTGCGGTTTGCGCCGCCACGCGCTGCCGCCTGCTGACGAGAAGATGCTGAGAAAGGGCAGAACGGGCCTGCCCGGGTCGCCGGATTGTCGCTAGCCTCGACGAGACCCGGATCGGCGCATCCGGAGCACCCGGGGGATGCGGGCGGAACGCAAGTGGAGGGGCCGGATGAACCAGATGCGACACGGGCGGCAGAAGACGCCGTCGGCGATCGGATCGGCGCTGCGGTTCCTGGGGGTGGCGGTCGCGGTGGTGGCCATCAGCTCCGTTGCGGTCGTCGCCTACGCGGTGACGAACATCACCCAGACCATCGGCGACCACGCCGTCGACATCGGCGGCGCGACACCGCCTCCGCCGCCGCCCTTCCTCGGTGCGTTCGACGGCGGCTTCAACATGCTGATCGTCGGCACCGACAACGATGCCGCCCAGGGCGAGGAGTACGGCGAACGGGATGCGACGCTGAACGACGTCAACATCCTTCTGCACGTCTCGGCCAACCACCAGGACGCCGTGGTGGTGAGCTTTCCGCGCGACCTCGTCATCGCGCATCCGGAATGCCACGACCCCACGACCGACGAGTACTTCGACGCGATGAGCGCTCAGCCGCTGAACGAGGCCTACAGTCGCGGCGGTCTGGGCTGCGTGGTCGACACGATCACGAACCTCACCTCGGTTCCCATCCAGTACGCCGCGGCCACCTCCTTCAACGGCGTCATCGAAATGACGAATGCGGTCGGCGGCGTGGAGGTGTGCGCGGTCGACGACATCGGCGATCCCGACTCCGGCCTCTACCTCACCGCGGGCCTCCACACCGTACAGGGTCAGGACGCCCTCGCCTTCCTGCGCAACCGGCACGGCGTGGGCGACGGCAGCGACCTGTCCCGGATCGGATCGCAGCAGCAGTACCTCTCGTCGCTGCTGCGCAAGATCCGCTCCGACAGCACGCTCTCCGACCCGACGAAGGTCTACGGGCTCGCGCAGGCCGCGAAGGGCAACATCATCCCCTCGACGTCGCTGGCGGGCCTCGACTCGATGGTGTCGCTCGCACTCACCCTGAAAGACGTCGATCTCAGCAAGATCGTGTTCGTGCAGTACCCGGTGTCGGCCTATGTCGACGACCCCAACAAGGTGCAGCCGGTCTACTCCCTGGCGGAGGAGCTGTTCGCCCGGGTGCTCGCCGATCAGCCCTTCACCCTGCCGGCCGACTCCACCGCGCCGGGGTCCACGGTCGCGGGCGGCGAGACCCTGCCCACCGAAGCTCCTCCCGCGACCGATGCGGCGCCGCCGGCGACGGATGCGCCGACCGACTCCGCCGAAACCCCCGACGTCATCGAGGGGCTCAAGGGCCAGACGGCCGCCGAACAGACCTGCTCCAGCGCGTTCTCGGGCTGATGGGCCCGGAACACCTGTCGAACTCCGGTCGAAACTCTCTCCCGGAGTCACGAAGTCGTTGCCGCGGCGGCCCCTGAAGGAGGAAAGTGGACGGGTGACCGAGTACACGGCATCTGCTGAGGAAGTGACCTCGCGCGCTGTCGAAGTTCAGCGCATCATGCGAACAGGCACCATCTGGACCGCTGCGGGGTCGATCGCCCCTGCTCTCTGGCTCGGTCCGCTCCTCGCCTCGGGCTGGCGCCCCACCGAGCTCCCGCTCCTCGGGGCGACTGCCTGGTGGGTCGGGGTGCTCGCCGCAGCGATCGGTCTGGCCCTGCTCGTGTGGGCGGGCTGCCCGGTCTTGGCCTTCGGGCTCGACGAGGCCTACACGCAGAAGGTACTCAGCATCCGGCTCGGTATCGTGCTGAACCTCAGCGGCATGGCACTGGCCGGCCTCGCGGTGCTGCTCTCCCCCGGCGGCTGACCGCCGAGGGAGAGCGCTTGTTCAGCGGAGGGGTGTGATGCCTTGGGTTCCGCGGGGGAACGTGGCGAGCACTTCGGCG